>CAYTDR010000175.1:2545-10985 GCA_964436185.1 uncultured Candidatus Obscuribacterales bacterium
TGGTGCTGAACCGCTTCCATCCGGAAGGGGTGATCTATCACTCGAAAGAGGAGAAGCTTATCGAGGTGCTGTTGCACTTGCAGCCGATTTCCGGAGAAGACAACAACATCCGTGGATATGTAATGGTTCTGAGAGACAAATCCCTCAGAAGTGAAAGCGCACATTTACGGCAAGAGATTATCACGATGCTTCAGGATGTGATGCGAAGCCAACTTGCACAGGGAGAAGGACGCTGGCGCTCCATTCTCAGTAGCGCCAGAGGGACGATGAACCCGTCCGTTGTCCAATCACTCAATGAACTGCACGGCGTTTACGAGAACTTGATCGGTGTAGTGGACAGCTACCTGATGATGTACGGCGGCTTCGTGCCACCGCCAATAGTGCCGAAAGAACCTATAGTTATAACCCGACTCGTGGCGGATTGTCTGGAAGAAGTTACGCCCTATGCCCGCGAACGCCAGCTTTTGTTGCAGCACAAGATGGGAGCCGGCGTTCCCTCGATCAATGGAAATAGAGATGCGGTGCGAGGTATCTTGATCGAAGTGCTCAACAAAATGATCTTGGTCACCGCCCCTGGTGGTCGAGTGCGCGTCGAGCCTGCCGTACGCGGCGACGAAATGCGGGTGACGGTTACCAGCTCGGGACCGGCGTTGCCGCAAGAAGAGATAACCGATATGTTCGAAGGATTCATTGCCGGAAGGCACGCTGAAGACTCTTACAGCGAACGGCTATCGATGTACCTGGCGAGGAACAACGTAGAACGCCTGGGCGGTCAGATCTGGGCAGAGTCTGAAGCCGGTCGCGGCACAGCAATCTACTTTACGCTTCCTGCGCACAATTGATGTTGTGTCGTTGGCCGATCACCATCGAGGACAGGCGCGTCACCATACCTAGCTTGCGAGCCAAGTAGAGCCAGACTATTTAGTCGATGACGAAGCAAGCACCAGGCTGATCGACTATGGACAGCTACCAGATTGTTGTCCGAACGCCTGTTCGTATCTGTTTCGCTCTAAGCATCTTCTTAGTTGGTAGTAGCGGCAGCAATCTTATCGGCTCGCTTTTCCAGTTGTTCCGCTTCCGGAACACGCTGACTGCGACGTAGCAACAGCGCATAGTTACGGAGGATTGGCACGAGCTCTGCATGCTCATCGCCGAGCAGATGCTCCCTTATTTCGAGCGCTCTCTTATAGAGGACCTCGGCTTTCATGAAAGTTCGCGTGGCGCTATGGAGAACAGCAAGATTATGCAGATTGACCGCCACTTCAAGATGTTCCTGACCGTATATTTCCAACTTCAGATCCAGACAGCGCTCGTATAGCTCTTCAGCCATCGAGTACTTACCCTGCACGTGATACAAGGCTCCAAGGTTGTTCAAGCTCTTGGTGAGACGAATCTTGGCTTCACCATCCATTCCGCCTTCAGCCTCGAACAGCTTCTCCGCCAGTGTCAGCGCCTCCTTAAACTGTGTTTCTGCCTTAGGGTACTGATTGCTCTCGAAGAACTTTGTCCCTTCCGCTATGAGCGCCTGCCAGGCGGCTTCATTCAACGAATCGCTAGTCTCGGTAGTCATTGTCGCTGTCCTTGAATCCATAAGTCTCTATTTTCGCCTGTGCCTGGCAAAAGCGATCATTTGATCTATAAAGGTTCACTATTGCTCGATACGTGCAAATTCGGACTGCTGCGTCTTCGTTCTTCACCCTGGAGTAATAGAAGAGTTCGGAGTTCGGATTCGATGAGTCTTTCTGGGCCGGCAGCAGACCGTCAGAGACTTCCAGCAGCTCGATTTTATGTCGAGCCTTCTACGGATGATGGTTGGCAGAGTACTCGCCCTGCGAAGGTGAAGAGGGTTGTCTGAGGGCATCTGCAGCCAGGACTTCGGATTTGAGTATTTGAACCTCTACGACAGGACCTCGTGAGAGGTGGGATGATCTTTTTCGCACCGCCTCTTGGAATCAGACGATATTCTGCGAATTGCAAGGATTTGACGACTATAGTCTTGGACCTCGATAAAGATTGCTGAATTCGTCAAGCATCTCGTGTCAGGCACATTTCAACTTTGCTGTAGATCTTCTTACTCACAGGTATCGCGATTGCTTTTGATGCTGGGGCCTCTACGAGAGGACCTGGATGTACACACGTCCGGAGGTCGATCGCGATGTTCAATGGATACGTCGTACTCGCAGCTATCCCGATTCTCTTGCAGTTGAACCTCCTACGACAGAACCCCGTGAGAGGTGGGATGATCTTTTTCGCGCCGCCTCTTGGAATCAGACGATATTCTGCGAATTGCAAGGATTTGACGACTATAGTTTTGGACCTCGAGAAAGATTGCTGAATTCGTCAAGCATCTCGCGTCAGGCTCATTTCAACTATGCCGCCGATCTTCGAACTCACAGCTATCACGATTGCTTTTGTTGTTGGGGCGCTCGTCCATTTACGCGGGCGTGGCAGAGAGCCCACACAACGCCTGCGTTGCCGGCATGTCAGATAAACAACTTGCCCATTGCATTAACATACATGCGTATGTATTATATATATGTATGGTTATCACAGAGGTCAAGGCTGGAACGATACTCACCCCACAAAAGTTCGGGTCACTAGCAGGCAGCTACGATTACTCTCTGAACCCATACGCAGGCTGCGCCTTCAGTTGCAGCTACTGCTATGTCCCAAAATTTCCCAACGCTCGGCACGACGACTTTCGGCAATGGGGTAAGTGGATTGAGGTAAAAATCAATGCACCGGAACTCATAAGAAAGGAGAGGACCCTCGTCTTCGGAAGCTCCATATTCTTTAGCTCTGCGACTGATCCATATCAGTATCTTGAGCTAAAGTATCGCCTCAGTCGTCAGTGTCTGCGTGAGCTTCTCAGGTATAAACCGCGGAAGCTCACACTACATACACGGAGCCATCTTGCTCTTCAAGATCTCGATCTCATGCAGGAGTTCGGAGATTGCCTCAGCGTTGGCGTCAGCATCACCACTGACAACAACGCCGTACAGAGGGAGTTCGAGCCGATGGCGCCAAGCATAGAGAGGCGACTTGACCTGCTGCGAGCACTATCGGAGAGTGGAATTGCAGTGTATGTTTCCATGTCACCGTTGTTGCCCTGCGATCCGGAGCGGTTCATCAGTCTAATAAAACCGTACACCAAAAAAGTCTGGGTCGATTCAATCAGATACCCAGAGATTAATACCCGTCCATACCTGTTGGAAAAATACAAAGAGTTCTTCCAGAGCGAACATTATTCTCAGACTCAAACTGCAATTCTCGCCGGCATTACCGATCGCCCAAAAAAGGCTACAGTTGGCAGTTGGCGGAAAAAAAAGGCAACTTATGCCAATTCTCGAGGCGATAGTGAGAACGACAGTTTTGGACAACTCAAGCTTTTGTTAACGAACATTTAGAGAAGTTTTAGAATCCTACTTCTCTTGAAATGCTTACAGAACTTCTGATTTGCTGCTGCCAACGTAATGTCCCGCCTAGAGCGGGTCATTGCGTTTGATAAGATAGGATCAGCTGACAAAACCGACACCCACCAGCGAATTTTTACTACTTTATGCACACCCTAACGAGGGCGTGGATATCTCACAAGGAGAGCATGGGGTGGCACTTAATCATAGGAAAAAGGGCCCAGGCGCGAGAAGAAGACGAGAGATCGGGCAAGCCATCAGCGAATATGCCATGGTAATTGCCTTTGTCGCTATCCTAATTGCAATGGTGATTGCTTTCACACCCGGCAAAATTGGGGCAGCTATCTCTGAGATATATGGATACTGCTGCGAAGAACTTCAGGATTTGAGTTCAAAAGGCGCGGCAGCATCAGGTTCTTAATCGACTAACTCGGCGAATTTCATTGCCCAGTCATAGTTCGCGGTCTGACAACGGTTATTAAGGAATCCCAGGCAGAGGTTCTTAACTGTCACCAGGTTATGTTCTATAGGTCTAGTCAAGCGAGCCGGAAGGATGGTCCGGGCTCGGCATGAAGAAGGTCAGGGTATATCAGAATACGCTTCGATAATCGCTTTAACTGCCATTGTGGTCGCACTGATGTTTGCCTTTAGCGCAGGCGGACTCGGTGCGGGCATAAACGGAGCATTCTCGGTTATGTGTTAACGCCTGGGCGACCTACCGCTGCAAGAGCGGTATTACTCAAACCAAGGCACACGACATACCGAGAATTATTTTGAAGCTAACTTTCCCTTGTCAACAAATACTTGTTGAGACACGAGGGCAAAAACGTAAGTACTTTCCGAAAATATAGGTTGGGTGAGTGCCCCACTGAACGAAACTGTGCGTTTCTTCATCAGTCGCCTGGGCACGACCAAACACTACTAGTTTTCTAAAGAGCGAGAGAATTCACTCTCCCTCTCATTGCTGAATAAATACCTGCGCCTTTCGGCACCGGCATATAAGCAAACGAATTTATCTATCTGTTAGCTGGAGAAGTCTCCTTCCCTGCTAAATGCGTCAGGCGCATTTCAGCGCTCGACACATCAAACAAAAACGCAATGAAACAAAAAAACTAAAAAACCAAAAAACTAAAAAACCGTTTTACGCAATTAGACCATCCAATCTATCGGATTTGATTGGTGTTTGTAAAGACCGCGCCGTATCGCCAAGAGGCTGAGTTGACTTGAATTTTACAGTCTGAGAATACCACCGAACACACGAAGACCCATCCGTCATTGATATAAGCGAGGGATGGGTCTTTGTTCTATACAATAATGTGGTGGCAGACACAGCTGACAATTTCAAATGGCAATTCTGGATTGACCGAGGTGGAACCTTCACCGACATTATCGGTCGATCCGAAACCGGCGCCATAAGCATCCGCAAGCTGCTTTCAGTCAATCCCAATCACTACTCGGACGCGGCCACCCAAGGAATGCGCGAAATTCTCGGGCTTGATGGCCACGCTCCTTTACCTGCTGACAGGATAGTCCAGGTTCGGCTGGGGACTACGGTGGCCACTAATGCCCTACTCGAACGCAAGGGCGTGCCAACTATCTTGGTAGTCAATCAGGGTTTTAAAGACGCTCTCAGAATCGGTTATCAAAACAGACCCGATATTTTCGCCCAAGAAATCATCCTGCCGGAGATGCTCTATTCAAGAGTTTTAGAACTGCCGGGTAGGATGAACGCGCACGGCGAGGAGATAGAGCCCTTCGATCCGATCATTGCGCGAAAGCGCCTGACAACAGCGAAAAAAATGGGTGTCAAATCTTGCGCCATTGTTTTTATGCACAGCTACCGATATCCGCAACACGAAAGGCTT
Source organism: uncultured Candidatus Obscuribacterales bacterium (assembly GCA_964436185.1). Taxonomy (GTDB): domain Bacteria; phylum Cyanobacteriota; class Vampirovibrionia; order Obscuribacterales; family Obscuribacteraceae; genus CAYTDR01. The sequence goes on from CAYTDR010000175.1 coordinate 7,824, forward strand.
TGCCAAGAGGCAGCTCTGGAAGCGGGCTTCGAAAATGTCACCATATCAAGTGACACCAGTCCACTTATCAAGTTCGTATACCGAGGAGACACAACGGTCGCCGACGCATACCTGTCACCGATCCTCCAGCAATACCTGAGCGTATTCCTGGGGCAGTTCCAGGCAGGACCAGCCGCCGGCCAGGTAGTCTACTTTATGCAGTCCAATGGCGGTCTTGTTTCTCACTCAAACTTTCGCGCCAAAGATAGCTTGCTTTCCGGCCCCGCAGGTGGCGTAGTCGGTGCAGTTCAAACCGCATCAAATCTGGGATTTCCAAAAGTCATCGGGTTCGACATGGGTGGCACCTCCACGGACGTGGCCCACTTCGAGGGCGAGTTCGAGCGGCAGTTTGAAAACAGCATTGCCGGCATACGAATTCGGGTGCCGATGCTGGCCGTCCATACCATCGCCGCTGGTGGCGGTTCGATTCTCAAGTTCGACGGGCACAGGCTGCGAGTGGGACCGGAATCTGCCGGTTCAGACCCGGGTCCTGCCAGTTACAGGAAAGGCGGGCCGCTAACACTCACCGATGCCAATGTTCTGCTAGGTCGAGTTCATGCCGATCATTTCCCTCGGGTTTTCGGACCCGATGGTAATGACAGATTAGACAGCCAGGTTGTCTCAACCAAGTTCGATCAGTTGAAAGATGAGATTTCAGCCGTTCATACGTATCAAAACACGGCTGACATCGCCTGGGGTTTTCTTTCCATCGCTGTCGAGAAGATGGCTGCAGCTATCCGAAAAATCACCATCGAGCGTGGTATCAACCTCAAGGGACACGTGCTCAACAGCTTTGGCGGCGCGGGAGGGCAACACGCCTGCCTGATCGCGGAAAAGCTAGGAATTGATTCGATCATGATTCATCCTCTGGCAGGTGTATTGTCTGCGCTTGGAATCGGTCTATCGGACGTGAAGGTAATTCTGGAAAGGGCTGTCCAGTCCGAGCTGAGCTTCGATTGTATCGAACGAATCGCTGATCAGTTCGACCGCTTAGAAGACCTGGCGAGGAAACGGCTTGCCGAACAAGGAGCCCTCTACGAGCAGGTCGTCATTGAGAGAGTCGTTCATATTCGATATCAGGGAACTGATACCACTCTGCCGGTGCCGTTCTGGAGAACGGATCGGCAGCATTCGACAACAGCCGCATCCAGCCCTCAGACGTCCGACCGATCTCAATTCGATCCACTAAAACAGGACGATCCTTGCGGATACAAACACTCAGAGGTCGCCCCGACCGAGTTGGAAAAGAGTTTTCATTTATTGCACGAGCGCCGTTTTGGTTTCCGCTCGTCTAACCGCAAACTAGTTGTCGATTCGATTTCAGTAGAAGCGACAGGCAAAGCACCTGCATCGACATCGATTGAATGCATTCAGCTCAATCAAGAGCGAACTTCAACAGATTTATACAAGCAACAAGTGAAGATGTATTGCTCCGGCAAGTGGCTAGAGACTGGCCTTTATCAGCGAAGCGACTTGCCTCCCGAGACTCGTATAGACGGACCAGCCATCATCCTTGATGACACGTCCACAAACATCGTCGAGCCCGGCTGGTGGGCAGAAGTTCGCAGCGACTCTAGCTTGGTGCTTTCACGATCATCGGACGATGTTGCCTCCCAAAATGCCGATCGATTGCACGCTCTTCCCACCCAAGCAGACCCGGTTATCCTCGAGCTTTTCAACAATAAATATATGGCGATCGCCGAAGAGATGGGTTTGACACTTTGCCACACAAGCCAATCTGTAAATATCAAAGAGCGGCTGGACTTTTCCTGTGCAGTGTTCGATGGGCAAGGCCGCCTGGTCGCCAATGCGCCACATATTCCCGTACATCTAGGTTCGATGGGAGAGAGCGTCCGAGCCGTGCTTCAGACATTTCCGACTATGAAACCGGACGATGTGTTCGTCCTCAACAATCCATACGACGGAGGAACGCATCTTCCTGATATCACAGTCGTCACGCCAGTTTTCATTGAAGGACGAAGTGGTCCGATTTTCTTTACCGCCTCTCGTGGACACCACTCCGATATAGGCGGAGTGACACCAGGTTCGATGCCTCCGGGAAGCACGCATATCGACGAGGAAGGAGTGCTCATCTCCCCGATGATGCTCGTCAACGGTGGGGTCTTCGAAGAGGAGCGCATTACAACCCTCATGGAAGGCGGACAATATCCGTCCCGCAATGTCGACCAGAATATCGCTGACCTGAAAGCACAAGTTGCAGCCAATAAACGTGGAGTTTTGTCGCTCCTCGAGCTAATCGAAACCTACGGAGAAGAGTACGTTTTGCGTTGTATGCAATTAGTGCGGAAAAACGCCGAGGATTGCGTGAGGGATGCAATCGCAACCCTCACTGACGGAGAGTTCAGTTTACAAATCGACAGCGGTGCTGAAATCAAGGTAAAGATTACAGTCGACAAAATAGAACGTACCGCGACAGTTGATTTTACGGGCACCTCCGCGCAACTTCAGAACAATATGAACGCTCCACGCGCGGTGACTCTTGCTGCAGTGCTCTACGTTTTTCGCACGCTCGTCAAAGACAATATACCGCTTAATGACGGTTGCCTGGTCCCTCTCAACGTCATTATTCCGCCTGGCTCCATGCTTAACCCACAGTTTCCGGGCGCAGTCGTGGCGGGCAATGTTGAGACCTCTCAGTCGATCGTAGATGCTCTCAATGGCGCACTAGGGATGGTGGCAGCATCCCAGGGGACGATGAACAACTTCACATTCGGCAATCATCAATATCAGTACTATGAAACCATATGCGGTGGCTCCGGAGCGGGTCCATCACACTCCGGAACCAGCGCCGTGCAAACCCATATGACCAACTCCCGCCTCACTGATCCGGAAGTTCTCGAATGGCGCTATCCTGTTCTCTTGAAAGACTTTCATATCAGGACAGGTTCGGGCGGTGCAGGGAAATTCCGTGGCGGTGACGGTGTGGTGCGAAAGATACAGTTTCTAGAACCTATGACCGCATCCATCCTCTCTCAGCGCCGCATAGTCGAACCGTTCGGCATGGACGGAGGTGCCTCTGCGAAGGTCGGTAAAAACTACGTGATACGGAAGAATGGAGAAATAGAGCATCTCACCGCTACAGACACGGCGGATATGAAGGCA
>CAYTDR010000176.1:0-10935 GCA_964436185.1 uncultured Candidatus Obscuribacterales bacterium
CGGTTAGCGAACCGACTGGTTATGACGAGACCATTTCCAGTATGCTATTCCCTTGCAAGAATAGTGCAGACTCTTCCCTGACCTATATGGTATCCCGGAAAATACAGACGAGAATCGAAAAGGATCAACTTGGAGAAGTGGCGGTTCCGCTGGACAGTTACTGGGGCGCTGGAACAGCCCGCTGTCTCGAGTATTTTCCCTTTTCTCGTCATGTGCATAAGGACCTGATTGACGCGCTAGCCTCTGTCAAGAAATCGGCTGCCATCGCCAACAATCATCTCGGATTGCTAAAGGAAGAGTACAGCGCCCTCATTGGTCGAGCCTGCGATGAACTCAAGGAAGATCAGTGGAGAGAGCAGATTGTTGTTGATGCTATCCATGGTGGCAGCGGTGTCGGCCTGATTATCAACGTCAACGAATTCATATGCTTCCGCGTACGCGAGATCTGGCAAACCGAGATGAAAGCGCGTCCGGAGCAATTGGATCTTTCCTCCTCGCATCTCAACATCTCACAGTCGATCAGCGATGTTTATATAACTGCGATGCGAGTAGCAATTTTGAAACGTTTTGCTCGACTCGAGCCAGTATTGCTCGAAATGGAGCGGCTGTTGCGCCGCAAGAGCCTGGAGTTCGATCGCCTTGTGAAGGCTGGCCGCTATGCGCTTAGAGATTCGCTTCCTGTCACTTTGGGTCAAGAATTCAACTGTTACGGATCTGCAGTTGAGAAATCCACTCTACGATTAAAACAGAGCCTCAGCAGTCTCGAAGAGATCAGTCTGGGTGGCGGAGAGATTGGCACCGGATTTAATATCGAACCCGGTTTTTCGGCGCTTGTGACGGATACTCTGGCACGAGTCACTGGGCTGCATTTGAGGAGTTCGGATGATTTTTTGCGAACCACGCAATCGATGGGAGACTTTGTGTCCTTTTCCTCTCGCTTGAAAGAGTTTGCAGTGGAGCTCTCGAAAATCAGCAACGATCTTCGCCTTCTTAGCAGCGGACCGAGCTCGAGTAAGCGAGAGATCAACTTTCCTCAGTTGCTTCCTCAGCCATCACATCTGCTACCAGGTTTGCTCCCCGATACCGATATTCCACCTCTGACGGAACAACTCTCAATGATTTGCTTGATGGTGATAGGAAACGATCAAACCGTTTGTCTGGCTGGCCAGGCGGGGCTTCTGGAAAGTAATACGGCATCGCCGTTGATCATCGATACCATATTAGGTTCTATGGATGTTCTTGAAGGTGGTATTAGAATATTCAATCGCTATTGTTTGAGCAGGCTGTCAGCTAATCCGGAACAGTGCAAAGAAACGCATGATCAGTCAGGTGCGCTCATTGTTCTCTTGTCCACAGAACTCGGTTTTGAAAAAGCAGTTGAGGTTATTAATAAAGCGCGACAAGCGAATATGGATGTAAAGGGTTTTCTGCTCGATAGTAAATTAATTCCAAGAGCAACAGTTGACAAGATTTTTCATCATCGCTTTCTGACAACGCCGAAACGGATAGAGCCTGCATCTCAGGCGCGAGACACCAGAAACGATACCAACTAGGCACACTTTTGCCAGGTTGTCAGATAAATAATGTTGAAAGTCAAGAAGCATTTTCCGCTGACTAAATTTGGGTACCATATGAGCCGCGTTTGGGTGCCAAGCCAATTACTATCGTTACTTCGACGAATTCAGTGAAATCAACCTCTGGCATTCATTCGATATCTCAGGAGACTTCTGTGCAATGTTGAGTGGATATAGACTGGAAGTTATAGTCGGATGCATGAGCGCCGGCAAATCCTCAGAGCTTATTCGCCGAATAGAGAGAGCAAGACTGGCTTATCTCCCTACAATCACTGTTCGTCCCAGAACCGATACTCGCTCAAAGCCCAATTGTGTCGAATCGCGAAATGGGTTGGCGTCGCAAGCGATTGTGGTAGATGAGGCCAAGGACATACTTAAGTATTCGTCTCACGCTGTGGTTATAGGCATTGATGAATCTCAGTTCTTTAATAATGATTTGATTGCAGTAGTCCAGACTCTAATCAGGCAGAAAAAGAAGATCATTGCCTCCGGACTGGACCTGGATTATCGAGGGGAACCGTTTGGACCAGTGCCCCAGCTTATGGCGATGGCCGACAGAGTCGATAAGCTTTTGGCTGTTTGCAGAAAGTGTGGCTCGGACTTCGCCTGCAGAACACAGCGGATGGTTCATTCCGACGAGCAGATTCTAGTCGGAGACTGCCAATACGAAGCTCGCTGCATTCACTGCTTCGAGCCACCTGGTGAGTTCCAGCTAAGATTGGAGCTGCCCCTGGCGGAATCCAGCCCGACCAATCTCGCCATCGTTTACGAAACCATGGTGGCGCCCCTGGCGGTCAGCTAAGCGCTAAAACAAAAGACTTCCAACGCACGCGAAACGCTCGGCCACACGCCGGGTGTTTTGCGTTCTTCTTTACAACTCGAAACTTATGGTAGTGACAAACAGACGGTGAGAAACCGCAGAAAGAGCGACTCTTGCCGGTGTTATAGCCTTTAATCGCTGTCGACGCCTTAATTACGGAATGTATCGACCGCTCCTAATTCGTTAGGACCCTGGTGTAGCGGGAATACCTTCGATGGGCCAAACCCGCTCAGGAGCACAGAATTATGTTTAGTCGACAAGAATTCAACCCTCTCAAAATCATCTCGTCACTATTGAGTCGAGTCGGCAAGAAACCGGAAGTAAAGCCGGTAGATGAGCCGAAAGATGAAGAGGAACTTTTACTGGATAACAATCCCTGGCAAACTGATCTCGATCATCTGGCAAAGAAATTCGGTGAACCCGAAACCAAGCTGAACCAGAGCCGAACGAGAATCAGAAGCATGGCAGGCACGGAAGCAGAAGAACAGTTCGTAGAATTGTGCAAACAGGTAGAGACTAGTCTAAAAGACAAGCTTGCTCCTACTGCCAATGGCAACGATCCTAAAAGAGCCTCCGACACCACCAATCATGATCTCATGGCATGGTGGGGTGAGTCTGTTGCTACCTGGGATCCGCTCAATGCCAAGAACATAGATTCCGACCGACAGGGTCGTCAAAGAAAAGACACTTGGTTAGACAGGCGCGTAGAGCGTCCTGACTTGAAGAGCTAAAGTGCCTTAGTCGTTTGTTTGAAAATCAGAGAGCAACGTATCAACGTACCGCCTTTCTAGCCGAAGAAATTCGACGCGTAGACGTCAAAATCCCCCGCATAACTTTGGATTCGCTGGTTTCACCCTGTTTTTCCCGTAGAAACCGAACCCTCTCGTCAAGTTGAGACTGCATTTGCACATCCCATAACGTGTTCCTGTTTCGAGGAGACGAATGGGATTTTCTGCTTGGAGAGATTCTATATCCCCAATGCACAATGGAATTCACAAGAGTGCTTTTACATCGCCCGGAAGTCAAGCAATTGGCGCCATTCATGGTCAGATGTAGTGTCACCGGCTGTGGCACTGGATTGTATGCGAAGATCCGTTCCAAAATCACTTCACACTGCTGAACCTCAGTTTCAAAGCAGCATCCAAGTGGTAATATGAACTTTAGAGCGCTGGAGCACTGTGCTCGAGGACGATACATTTATGCATGATGTCCATCAAACCGGGAGGTAGCATGCTTTTTCGATCGACTACCCGGCTACTCGGGGTAGCAGCTCTGTCAGCAGGGCTTCTCTGTGCGATTATTGCGCCACAAGCTATTTGCAAAACGACAAAGAAATCAGTTAAGTCGTCACATTCCCACAGCAGGAGAGTGGCGCATGCGGGCAAACACCATCTAGTACCGCCACCACCGCCGTATGCACCTTCGATATTGCCGGAGATTGCCTATGCCCGCAGTCGGGGTATTAATTTGCAACAGAAAGAGGCCGAGCCTCCGAACCCGTATTCCAAGTATGTCTATACCAGCGCCGGTTACGAGATCAAGGCTAGAAAGCCGAATCAGTACGTAACTGTCTGGACTAACTAGCTAGTCGACAGAATACTTGCGCGTCGAAGTGCGAACCTTCAAGCTTCGTTCTGTACTAGTCGAGCAGGCTTCGTTCGTTTTCAGGCAATTGAGTCTGCTTTTGTAGTGTAGCAGGGCAAGGAAGATTTTCGTCTGCTCTTCTCCCTCATCGTTTTGTGCTGCATGTCAACAGGACTAAGCCGATCCACTGAAAAGTGAATCGGCTTGCTAATGGCTGATTCGATCTATAGTCAACACGTCGGAACTAGCTCAGAGAGTCGTTCCAAACGATTACAATCTCTCGAGAATCATGGCGATACCCATTCCGCCTCCGATGCAAAGACTGACACAGCCGTACTTGGCTTTGCGTCGCTGCAACTCCATCGAGATGGATAAAAGAAGCCTGGCGCCTGTAGCACCAAACGGGTGTCCGACTGCAATCGCTCCACCGTTAACGTTCACTTTCTCGCGATCGAGCTTGAGCTCTTTTTCGCAAGCCAGATACTGTGCGGCAAACGCTTCATTGATTTCGAACAGATCGATGTCATCCTGCTTGAGACCGGCTTTTTCGAGTGCCATCGGAATCGCAGGGACCGGGCCGATACCCATGATTCGCGGGGGGACACCAGTCACCGCCCATGATACGATTCTTGACAATGGCTTGAGTGAGCGCTTTTCAGCCTCTTTCTCCGATGTTACAACCAATGCCGCAGCGCCATCGACGATACCACAAGCATTGCCCGCGGTAACTGTTCCGCCCTTCTTGAAGGCAGGCTTGAGCTTTGTCAGATCATCGATCGTGGAGTTCGGTCTGGGATGCTCGTCCTTGTCGATCGATGTTGTTTTGCCTTTCTTGTCCGCCACTTCTACAGGCTCGATTTCTTCAGCGAAGACGCCCTTTTCAAGCGCATCGCGATAACGGTTTTGACTGAGGAGGGCGAACTCGTCCTGCTCTTCGCGGCTGATTTTGTACTCGGATTGAATGTTCTCGGCTGTCTCGCCCATGGAGGCGTCCGGCAGAGTATCACGGATATCGAGTCCATCCCACATTTCCAGAGCACCCATCTTGCCGCCCCAGCGGATTCCCCAACTCATATAGGGAGTCATGGAGAGCGAATCAGTGCCTCCAGCAAGAACCATCTTGGCTTGACCCGACTCTATCAACATCTCGGCTTGGGCAACTGCCTGCACGCCCGATCCACAGAGCAGGTTCAACACCAGGCCCGGCGACGACTCTTTCACTCCACTGCGTAGACCCACGTGTCGAGCCAGATAAATTGAGTCTTTGCTCGTTTGCAGCACGTTGCCCATAATCACTTGGTCGACTTCAGCAGGCTCCACGCCAGCTCTGCGCAAGGCTCCTTTGGCCGCGTCCACTCCCAGATCCGTGGCTGTGCGACCCGCCAATCCACCGCCGAACGAGCCAAATGCTGTTCGAGCTCCATTCACAATCACCATATTCGACATCGAAATCTACTCCCCGCGGGCTTACCTTTCCCGCAGCAACTTCTATTGAGATATTAGTACGTCTATCACTGTAATAATTAAAACAAGTATTGAAAGTATATTGAAGCGCCCGAAAGTCGAGATAGAATGTGAACTTCTGAACAGATTAAAAGGTTCTGCTGTTCAGAGCAACTCATCACAGGAGGGCTTCGCCTTGGCTAAGGTTGGTGTTCCAAAAGAGATTCTCGACAATGAATATCGGGTCGCTTTGACCCTTGCGGGAGTCACTGCGCTTATTTCTGAAGGACATTCCGTTTATGTCCAGAAGAACGCTGGTGTTGGAAGCGGTATCACGGATGAAGAATACGTCCGTGCCGGAGCGAACGTTCTTCCGGATGCACAGTCTGTTTTCGGAGAGTGCGATCTGATTTTGAAGGTGAAGGAGCCTAAAGAATCCGAAGTTCCTCTGTTGAGAAAAGGACAGATTCTGTTCACATATTTGCACCTGGCTGCTCATCCTAAACTGGCAGCAGATCTGGCGAAGTCCGGTGCGACTTGCATCGCTTACGAGACCGTTCAACTTCCCAATGGCCAACTGCCATTGCTCACTCCTATGAGCGAAATTGCTGGACGACTCTCTACTCAAATTGGCGCTAACTATCTTGAGCGTCCAATGGGCGGACGTGGTGTTCTTCTAGGCGGCGTCCCCGGCGTAGAGCCTGGAGAAGTGGTAATTATCGGTGGTGGCGTAGTCGGAAGCAATGCAGCTAAAATTGCTCTAGGCCTCGGCGCACGCGTAACCATCTTCGACCTGTCGCTGGAAAGACTGCGTTATCTTGATGACGTATTTGGCGGTCAAGTGAGAACAGTCTTCTCGGTCGGTCATTACCTGGGCGAGCTTCTGCCTTCGGCAGATCTGCTCATCGGTGCCGTGCTGATTCCTGGCAAACAGGCACCACGTATAGTGACAAAAGAGATGGTCAAGAATATGAAGCCCGGCTCCGTGGTAGTGGACGTAAGCGTCGACCAGGGTGGATGCATCGAAACTATTCGTGCCACCACACACTCACAGCCGACTTACCTAGTGGATGATGTTCTCCATTATGGCGTGGCAAACATTCCGGGAGCCGTTCCATGGACCTCGACCCGAGCGTTGACTAACGCCACCATGACATACTGCATCAAACTGGCCAATCAGGGCTACAAGGCTTGCCTCGAAGATCCAGCATTGATGAAGGGTGTCAACGTTCACAACTTCGAAATCGTACACCCAGGTGTACTGGAAGCTGTAGGACAGCCTGTGGCGACAGCCTAACGGTTGCCTCCATCGGATTGGACCTCAAAGTCCAGCCAGTAAATTGTCTAACGGTCACGCTCTTTGCGTGACCGTTAGTGTTTGGGGGCGAGTTGAGTCGGGTAATGCCTGTCTGATCTGTGCTTCCTGTGGAAGGCGAGATGTTTGTTTCTGAGCTTATCCAAACAGATGTTCAGGCGATGAAGGGGGCGTATTACCTCGAACAGTGAACTGCATCGCATGCAACCCGCCGGTGTGCCTGCGGAAATTTGAATCCAAGTCTCGTCTGATTCAGAGCCGACTTCGCCCAGCAGAAGCGTTAGAGATCTCGCGTTCCAGGTTGTGCCCCTACCGAGCCGAGTGTTCGGCGCCGTTTCCTCCTCAACTAGGAACCTGCCTAGTCAAGAGTGCAAGATCCGTTCGAAGCTCGTCGCTTGTACTCCCGTGACGATTTCTTCGGATGTATGTAGGTCGGCATGCACTCCAAAGTATAATGATCAAAGATGGTATAAGATATTTGCGATTGGCTTTGTGCCAGGATATTTAGCCCGTTTACTTCAGCATGGCAAGGTACATGAGCGACGAGTTCAACCAAAAGTTCAAAGCTGGCGAAAAGGCCTTGAAAATGAAGGACTATGAGCTAGCAGAGGCGAATTTAAAAGATGCCTTGCAGGCAGCCGAGGATAACGTGGACCTGGACAACGTCTTGGTCTCCTGTGACAAACTGGCTGAACTCTACTTCGAGCAGGGTAGATTCACTGCGGCTGAGCCGATATATCAACGTGCTCTGGAGATTCGGGAGACCACTCTCGATCCCAATCATGAAGAGATAGTGCAAAACCTTAACAACCTGTCGGCTGTTTATTTCTTCCTTGAAGATTACGACAAGGCTGAACCAATTTGCAGCCGGCTGACTGAGATTTACGAGCAAGTCCTGGGACCGGATAATCCGGAGGTGGCTACCAGCTACAACAATCTCGCGCTTGTATATGCAGCTCAAAGCAAATTCGGAGCTGCCGAAGCCCTGTATAAATCCGCGCTTGACCTGAAAAGCCGCGTTTTGGGCAAAGACCATCCTGAAGTCGGCGATATTTACTGCAACCTTGGCAGCCTTTATGTCTCTGAGGACAGGGATGATGAGGCTTGCGACGTGCTGTTGAAGGGACTCTCGATTCTCGAGTCTTCCCTTGGAACCGAACATACGGACTTGGAAGAGCTCTTGTCGAACCTTGCTGGTGCTTATGAGCGGCTAGGTAGGGGGCTTGAAGCGGCTAAGACCTACGAGCGAATTCTCAACATCAAGGAAGTCAACCTCGGTCCTGCTCACGAAGAAGTCGTAGGCATGCTGAAAGAGGTTGCTGGAGCCTATGCTCGCATTTCGCGTTTCGAAGAATCAGAGCGGTATTACAAACGAGCGCTTGCAATTACCGAGCGCGCGCAGGCGAAGCGGAACCCTGAGGGCGCGGAACTCCTGACTTATCTTGGAGCTCTCTATCGCGAGCAAAACAAACTGCAGCAGGCTGAGTCGTTTTATCTGCAAGCGATTACTGTGTGCGAGAAAGCGATGGGTCCAAGGCATCCGGAAACTGTTGCCCGACTTCGCGATCTTGCGAGCTTCTACGAATCCTACAATAGATACGCGAAAGCAGAGCCGTATTGGAGAAAGGTGCGCGATACGATCGCCACTTCTCTAAGCAAAGAGCATCCAATCGTCTTGCGGGCTTCGGCTGATTTGGCTTCGTGTTTGCTTGGTCAGGAAAAGTATTCGGAAGCGGAGAAGCTCTACAAAGAAGTACTGCCCATGAGAGAGAAGGCACTGGGCGACGATCATTGGGAAGTTGGAGATGCACTTCACGGTCTGGCTGAATCCTTGCGGCATTTGAAAAAATACGACGAAGCGGAAGGTCTCTACAAGCGCGCCATCGATGTTCGAACCAGAGCACTTGGCCCGCAACATCAGTCTGTCGCCGAGTCACTTCTCGCCTATGCGACCTTGCTTGAAACCACATACAGAGAAGCTGAAGCCGTACACATGAAAAACTGTGCACAAGCCATACTCGACAATCAAGAAGCACATTCCGCCTCGACTTAATCGTCGTGGTGTCAAATACGGTGCGCGGTCTCGGTTCTTATTTGAACTTGCCTGCTGCTTCTTCTTTGTCTAGCTGAGCAACGACCGGAGCAAGCTTATACATGAAATTGTCAAAAAGCGGTTTGCATTTTGCCATGATCTGAAGACCCAAAGTCGTGTATGCGTCTTGGCTCGATTTGCCAGATTTGAAAAGACCCGGAAGGTCTTTCTCATATTTTGCTTTTGTTTTGTTGAGCAGGCGCGCAAACCCTTCCAAGTCTCTGTAGTCTTCCAGTGACCAGTCGGTAATCGCATCCATCCCAGTGACACACATCTCGAGGCAATCTTCGCCAAAGTTGACTTTTCGTTCGGTGAGAATTACTTTGCACCGAGCCGCTTTGTTTTCATAGAGCTTTTCGATCGCCTTGGTCTTTTGTTGTTTGACTGCTGCCGTCAGCTTTTTGTTTGCTTTGATTTCTTTGAGCTTGTCGTCTTTTCCTGAGGTGGCGAATGAATTAATAAGATAGAGTTCCCACTCCGGGTAGAGACCAGTTGCTAGCCTGCGAATAATGCCCATTTTTTGCTCTTTTTCGCTGAGCACTGGAGCTTCTGTCGCTGCAACGGTTTCCGTTTTTTCAGCGCCGCTTTCCAGCATTTTTGATGTCGTGGGGCTTGAAGTTGTTTCAGGAGTTGTTTCGGTAACTGTTTCTGTTTTCGCTGACGAAGTAGTTGATGTGTTTTCTGTCCTTGTTTTGGAGCTTGTGGACGGAGTGGTTGGTTCCTGCGACTTTTCAGGTTTGGTTTCTTCTGACTTTTCTTCGATTTTTTCTTTCGGCCTGTCGTCCGGCTTACTTTCCTGTTCTTTCGATTTTTCCTCGGACTTTGGCTGTTCATCAGTTGTTGCCGCTGAAGAGGATTTCTTCTTCTTCGGTCGATAGTCAACGAAGCTGTTGGCAATCTCTTTGACGCGATCCTTGAACTCCGGCGATGTTTCCGATGGATAGCTCATTTGCAAAAAGAGATGAGCTTGCATTGCCTTCGAATATGGTGCCATCGTCAAGGTCGTGTGATGGCCCTCATTCTTCTCAGAAGGGAGGAAGGCTTTATCAGTCTCCGAGTATTCACCAGGCTTGAGCTGGATTTCGATCCACAATCCACCTGCTGAAGGAACAGCAATCGGTCTACGAGAATAGTATCCGAGCTCGACTTTTGATTTGAACGAGCAGCGAAAGTTTTCGCCTGTCCTCTCACATTTCGCCTTCGGATAACTCTCCTTGATCAAATCCTCGATCTCTTTGTAGATCGGCTCAGGAGCACTCAAGGTCGCTGCGCTGCTTTCGGCAGCAAGACACGATGGAGAGTGTTGAACATTGATGCCCGCGTTGGCAAAGAACAACAACAGTGGAATCGCAGCTCTTAGTGGAAGGACTTTTCGCATAGGTTTAGTGCCTTGATAATCGGGTGAATACGATAAGCTTTCGCCATTCTGGCGAGCCTGAACCCGTTCAGAATACCACAGCCGACTCGAACGACCCACAGCATGGCTGTAATGGTCGATTACGAGGCACCTTCGATTAAGAGCAGGATAAATTATCGGGGTTAACCCCTTCGATGTCATGGTGCAACTGCGATGCCTCTCACATGCGCGTGAATCACGAGCGGACAACCGTTATTTGAAGCCTGCTATTCTAAGGAGACTTAGTCTGACTATCGGAGATGACTTAGCGTTCCCGTGTAGTCACGTTACTGCCTACTTTCAGGAGTGCCAAGCCAAATGTTCAAAAAAACGATAGCGATTATTTCTCTGGCATCCGTTGCGAGTCTGTTCTCAATCAGCGAGGTTTTTGCGGAAGAGCCTCAATCAGGGGCTGCACAAGCCCATCCGGCAGACCTGATTATCTCGACGACGTCCACTCTTGAGAATCGCAAAATTAAAGAGTATCTCGGAGTGGTGCGCGGCGTGACGGTGCGACAACCGACAATTGGGCAAAGTCTGTCTGCATCCCTGGAACGAATGAAAGGCGGCCACATCAGCGCCTACGTCGCGATGTGCGACAAAGCCCGCACTCAGGCTTATGATATGTGCCTGGAGCACGCCCGCGAGCTTGGTGCCAATGGGATTGTGGGATTGCAATACGATAGCTCGGCCTTCGAACATGGTGACAAC
>CAYTDR010000177.1:0-10928 GCA_964436185.1 uncultured Candidatus Obscuribacterales bacterium
TTTTGGTCTAACAAGAATTTGTAGCCCGCAATTGTAGAAAGGATGAGTGAAATCTACCACCTTCTCTCGATCTGCGGTCATTGCAAGTGTGCCACCAATTGCAACATCCAGCTTTCCATCCTTAACTGCCGTAACGAGAGCGGGAGTCGTGTCCTCGACTACATATTCATAGTCAAGGTGCAGGCGCTGCGCTACTTTCTCCCAAACATCAATCGCGTAGCCGGAGTAGTGATTGGTATGCTCGAACACGAACGGCTCGACGACCTTGATACCGACCCGCAATCGCTTTTTACCATTGTGTTGCTGCGTGCTTGAGGATTGAGAGTCCGTCGGATTTGATTGTTCATCAGCAGCCCTGCACGGCGCCAAGGAAAGTAAAAGGCTCGAAACCAATAATAGCCAACAAATCTTCCGGCGCATTTGCCCCTCAGTCATTCCACAGTAGCGGGATTGTATTCGATTGACAATCATATCACGGCTCTGATTAGCGTTTTACATCCATCAATGCGAACGAATACTCCAACATCGTCTCCACATCAAGCACAGACTTTTTGAAAGTAAACGGATCCCACATCGAGTTATTCACACTCGCAATGTCTCCGCCATAGATGTGGATTGAACATCCTTCCTCGGCACTCGGGTTGTGGACAGAATGAATTGCGTCCGCGGAAAGTAATATCGCATCTGGTGCATCGATCTGAATTCGCTCGATCTCTTCCAGCCCCAGTGCCGTTTCTCTGTACAGCGTATTGGTCTCCGTGCCAAGACAGCAACCGATGACTGCCCACATATCGTGTGTATGAGGCGCTATTCGTAAGTACGGAACGGACTTCAGTTTCGTGATAGTCAAATTCCTGTGCACATGCACAAAACAACCAAACATCCGCTGAGAGATTTCGCCTTCGTGGTTGAACCGATCCAGCTCCCTTTTGAGAGCATCGCCCGCCTTCAGCTCACGCAACACAATTTGCCTGACAACCTCTCCAGGGCTGGGATACCGCAGAGCCGCATGGCACTCGTTTATAAAATCCGTAAGCATGAGAAATCCCCAGGGAGACACTTGATTGTAACGTATGCGAGCACATTCAAAGGGTAGTGACGCAGCCCCTCTCCTTGCTGGCGGGATCGCACTTTAATGGCATACGGAGGGCCGGTAGATGTGATAATGTAGGTTATCGTGAGCTGGCGAGTTTACGAAATTCGCAAATTCTTTCGTCCATGATCAGCACGCAATTTTTTGGCTAGTTTGCAACTCCAGATCACCCAAGTAGAGAACACGGTATGAAACTATCAGTTGGAACGTCATCCGCCCTAAGGTTCATCACTATCACATCGACGTGCCTTGCAATTTCATCGTCGATTCAGTCCTGCTCCCAGACTGACAAAAATGAGCCCGCGCCCGCAGCGGTAGCTAATGATGTCGTGGTCTTTTCGCAGCCACTTTCGGACAAGCACTACGAGTTTTTACCTTCGGTTAAGGTTCCTGGGCTGACGATCATCTCGATCAAAGACAAGGCGACGGACACCGTACTAAACATTTCAAAAATGGACGAAAAGACAGGCACCGCATTACACAACATCATGAATCGGTATCAGCAAGATGGTCTTCCTGTAGGCGAGAAGGATGTATTGAAGTTTCAGACTGTCGACAACTTCACCATGCTTATCGCAGGCAAATCCATGATGTTTCTCAACGCCAAGATAAAACCAAAGACAGATCCAGCAGCGCCGAACAAACCGGTGACTACAGCAAGTATGCTAAACGCCCCACCAATCATGTTGAGCGCTATCCGCACATCTCCGGAATCAGTCACCAACATCTACTTCACGACGAAGAAGCAGAAGATCGATATGAACGCAGCCAACGATCTCTGCAATAATATCGTCTCTTTTAAATAACAGCTCTATTTTCCAACTCGTTCGAAGCCGGCAAGCCGTCGGCGGGAACGAAAACGCTCGAAGTGGGATGGCAACGTACTCTACAGGAACGTAAGTCATTCTGCCGGCAGGAACACAATACTCGAACCCGGGATGGCAACTTTCTCTTCCTGGCGGCAGCCCACCGGCAAGGAACACTTGAAGCCGTGATGGCAACCTATTTTCCGAAACGCCGACATCCTGCCAGCAGTTGTGGGTCAGCCTGCAGTAACTCTAACGCAGCCCCGCCCTTGTCAGGCTGAAAATCTGCTTTTCGGGGGTCCAATTAAGATCAGCAAGTCTCAGATACATTTCTGTCGAGAGCTTCGATAGATCGTGTGCCAGTACTCCGGTCTCCGAGTCGCCCAGTTGAGTCTTATCGATGATCAGGGTTCCACGACCCAAGCTCACAATCACATCAAGAGATTCTTGCGGTGTTATAAACTCATCGGTACTATCGGCGGTGTCACCCCAGGGGCAGACGAAAATGAATTGAAGGTCTTCAGGGATATCTAGATTGTTCCAGTCATGAATGGCGTGATAAGCATTGTTCAACTGGAGAAGGTTATCTGTTGTTTCTCCTATCGCCACTCGCTCGTCGGCCCATTCGCTTTCCAGGTAATCTTCCCACATGGACAATATAGGATCTTCATCGGATCGGATGCGGCCGGTTGATCCCGCCAGTGACAACACTCTTTTGACTTTGTGCAGTTGTTTCGACTCTGCGACACACATCTCTCTTACAGACCAGCAAAGCGCGAGTCCGCCGAATGAATGACCAACCAAAACGATCTCATCGAACGACGCTCCCAGGCTCTCTACCACGATCATCGGCTCAAGCAGCCAGTCGCCAATGCTATAGGAGCTGTTGTCACCCAAAAACTCTTGTCCTTCGTTCAACGCCTTGGTCTGCCTTGGGCTGCAACTGATGTAATAGTCAGAATGCTGCCCGTTCAAAAATGAGCCGTTATGCCTGATTGTGAATACTGCAAACCCAGCGTTCAAAAACGCATTCAGTCGATGAGTCTCGAAATCAGTTGATGAACCGCCAGGAAAGCCCGGCACAAAAATCAGGAGTCGACGTGTCGCAGTTACCGGAACATGCATTTTTCCTTCAACACAACCAAACTCTGTCGACAATTTCACCCACCAGGAGGTATCGTCCGCTGACAGTGGTATAACAGACTCAGGATCAATTCCAAGACCACGAAAGTTTTCTATGGCTGTAGACATTTGTTCGATTGTGCTCAAGATGTTGTATGACCGATTCAGTTGTGCGTGTCGATGAATCTCGTTATTTAACCACCTTCGGGGTATCGACGTAATTGAAGATGCCAGGCATCGTCACACAATTTACAACCGGGAAGAAGACGTGCTTCTTCAGAAACTCGACGCACACCTGCGCCGCGCTCTGACGCGCTCACGGCGGCCCATCTACAAACCAAAGGTAAATGGATTGTTCTCGCCATGCCCCTGGTGAGGGCACTTGGATTGCACTCCCGAGCCGCTTCTCCAGAGCCTCTCCGAAGCAATCTGCTCGATTGGTTGGCATTATTCAATCGAAAGATATAACAATTCTCACCGAACACGCTACGAAGCAGACTTGGCGCGGCGCGGAACATACCGGGCAAAGACATCCGCCGGATATAGAACGGATGCATTTCCATGCACGAAGAACTACGATACAGTTGGTCGGCTGGCTCTTTTTCGCCCGCCATTGGTTAGAATGTTTTATGTGCACGTAATTCGCGAGTGCCAAATCAGTTGCTGGCAACATTGTCGGCGATTGTTCGCGTACCCGCTGACCAGCCACTGAACTTTGTTTAGGGCATCGCGGCTATGGAACAGGCGCTCGACACTTTCAGGATTAGCGCAATGAGCTGTGAGTTGTCTTTGACACCAGATGGTCGCCTTCAACTGGGTGGAGCTCAATCGAGCGATACCGGCGCATCTGCTTCATGGCCAAAACGGGTCGCCAATGCGTTTGCATTCTCGCAGGCCGCAGGACTGTTTGCTCTTGCTGCCTCAAAACCTGACTCCCCGCCCTCACCTTCAGTGTCTTACTGGCGGGAGTTTTCTAGTCGCTATCTCGCCAACCTGTGTCGGACCCCAGATGTTTCCGGCAATGGACTGTTGTCAATCGATCCACCCTCACCGGAGGAATTGGATTTGCTGCTCTCCGGTGCTCCGCCTATGAGGGGCGCGGAATACTTGAATGGAGAACTGCTCCTCGCATTCTGGGCCGACCTCAACAGATGGATCAAAGATGAGTTGCGCGCGTCGGGCGAAACTTTAGGCAGCTGGCTCAAAAAGCACGCACCCGTTTGGCACCAGGTCGGACGCGTTTGCTTCCATTTAGCAGAAAACAAGCGGGACCCGGACTACCCGTTTGCCTTTCTGGCAACCTATGCACCACAAGTCTCGAAGGATGGACGAGTCCAGTACCAACCGCTGAGCAAGGCGCTTCAGGAATACGCAGGCGAGCGCAACAAGAAGGCTTTAATCAACTTGCTGTCGCCCGTTCATCTTGCCTCGGAGAACAGTGCTCTGGTGCGCGAGCTTGTAGAGACGAAAGACTTGTTTCATCCGCTGACCTGGACACCGAATGAAGCGTATCGATTTCTGAAGGAAGTCCCTCTCCTCGAGGAGAGTGGTGTTCTCGTGCGGCTACCCGACTGGTGGCGCAAGCGTCCCCGCCCCAGGGTATCGGTGACGATTGGAGAGAACAAACAAAGCCGCCTGGGCGCTGATTCATTGCTGGATTTCAATGTCAACGTGGTGATGGGAGACAAACAGCTAACCGCCGAGGAGATACGTGAGGTGCTGGCGGCCGACGAAGGTCTGTTCTATTTGAAAGGTCAATGGATTGAAGTTGATCGTGAGAAACTATCTGAAGCGCTGCAGCACTGGCAAGCCATAGAACAAACAAATAGGACAGATGGTATCTCCTTCATTGATGGCATGCGGCTGCTGGCGGGAGCGCCAACATCAATGGAGACAACCGGCACCGCCAATGGTGCCGACAAGCAATGGACATTCGTCACTGCGGGAACCTGGCTCTCTGATGTTCTTTCACAGTTGAGGAACCCAAGTCAACTGACCTTGCAAACGGAAAATAAAGACTTCCGGGGGACATTGAGAGGATATCAGAAGACCGGCCACGATTGGCTTCGGTTCCTCTCAAGCCTGGGAATGGGAGCCTGCCTGGCAGATGATATGGGTCTGGGAAAGACAGTCCAGATTCTCTCGCTTTTATTGTCGATCAAGCACGAAGGAAAGGCACCGCATAAGCCATCACTTCTTGTTCTTCCCGCATCGCTCCTGGGCAACTGGAAGTCGGAAATAGAGCGATTCGCTCCCACTCTCTCCGCACGTTTCGTGCATCCGTCCGAAACCGGACATCTCGACCTGGGCACCGCATCCAATGCCTCGAAGGAAACTCTCGAGGGTGTCGATGTAGTGCTTACCACATATGGAATGTTGTTGCGCCAGAGCTGGTTGCTTGACGTGGAATGGCGGCTGGCAATTCTCGATGAGGCCCAGGCAATCAAGAATCCCTCAACAAATCAGACCAAAGCGGTGAAGCAACTAAAGAGCGAATCACGCATTGCACTCACTGGAACACCTGTAGAGAATCGCCTTTCCGACCTGTGGTCATTGTTCGATTTTCTTTCGCCCGGACTTCTCGGCTCTGCGGCAAAATTCAAACAGTTCATGAAACATCTAGACGAGCGGGAGAACGATAAGTACGCCCCTTTGCGTAATCTGGTCAGCCCTTATATCCTTCGACGTCTGAAAACGGATCGCTCAATCATTTCAGATTTGCCAGATAAAACCGAGGTCAAAGCGTTCTGTGGTCTGGCAAAAAGGCAGGCAGCTCTCTACGCAAGAACGGTACAGGAACTGGGGCAGGCGCTAAAACAGGTCGAAGGCATCGCACGGCGCGGTCTGGTGTTATCGTATCTGCTCAAGCTCAAACAGATCTGCAATCATCCGAGTCATTTCCTTGGCGATGGAGAATTCGATCCTTCCGCAAGCGGAAAGCTGGAGCGCCTCAAATCGATCTGCGAGGAAATTGCTTCACGCCAGGAACGAGTGCTTGTTTTCACTCAGTTCCGGGAGATGACGGGTCCGCTAGCCAACTTCCTTTCCGAGATATTCGAGAGCTCCGGTCTGGTCCTTCACGGCGGAACACCGGTCAAAAAACGCAAAGATCTCGTAGACAGCTTTCAAAGCATCGACGGACCACCATATATGGTTCTTTCCCTCAAGGCCGGTGGCACAGGTCTAAACCTGACGGCAGCATCGCATGTGGTTCACTTCGACCGTTGGTGGAATCCGGCTGTGGAGAACCAAGCCACAGACCGTGCGTATCGAATTGGACAGCATCGCAACGTTCTCGTCCACAAGTTCATCTGTAGAGGAACTGTGGAAGAAAAGATCGATGCGCTAATCGAAGAAAAAACAGCACTTGCTGATGGCATTTTATCTGGTGGCACGGAGAGAATGTTGACCGAAATGACCGATAAGGAACTGCTGGATATCGTGAGCCTCGACATCGAGCGCGCAACCATAGGAGAGACAGGATGAGTGGATGGGGTTGGCAACCATATGTATCCGTAGCACAGAGGCGCGCCAAGGCCAGACAGATGATGGAACAACTGCGAAAACGGGGAGTCCAGATTCAGCCGGTGGAAATTGAGGGAAGGAAAATTGTTCGCACCTTTTGGGGTGCAGCCTGGTGCGACCATCTTGAAGCGTTTAGCACTTTCCAAAATCGATTGCCACGCGGGCGCACATACGTGCGTAATGGATCTGTTTGCCATCTGGAAATCGCAAACGGCTCAATCAAAGCCAAAGTCAGCGGCTCTGACATGTACGATGTGGAAGTTAAAATCGAAAAGCTTCCGGAGACAAAATGGCAAACGGTGAAGCAGAAATGTTCCGGGCAAATCGGCTCCCTCCTGGAACTTTTGCAAGGACAGCTTTCGAAGAGCGTCATGTCTATCGTCACCCATCGCACGGACGGAATCTTCCCACAACCGAGGGAGATTAAATTCAGCTGCAGCTGCCCCGATTGGGCGACCATGTGCAAGCACGTGGCAGCGGTTCTATATGGAGTGGGAGCTCGTCTCGATCAACAGCCAGAACTACTCTTTCTTCTGCGTGGTGTAGAGCACATCGAGCTTATCGAAACCAACGTTGCCGCTGCCACCACATCTGATGAACGGAGCGGGCGCAGGCGAATTGCAGACAGCGATCTTGAAGATGTGTTCGGTATCTCCATGTTCGAGGACGGAATCGAGAGCGCTGCAGCGGATGAACATAACAGCCTAGAGAACTCTCGAACAGACAACATCGATAATGCAGGTTCCGGCGCCAACAGTGGCCAGGTCCTCGATTTCGCGCCTTCAACCAGCAACAAAAGGAGCTTACGGGCAATTACCAAGTCGGCATCAGACAGTAGAGCTGACAGGAAAAACACCACTTTTCCTCAACCGAGGACAACGGACCACACGACAGGAGAGGGAGTAAGAGAGATGCGAGCCAGGCTCGACCTGACTAAGTCGCAATTTGCTAGCCTAGTTTGCGTTAGTCCAAACACGATAACTCGCTGGGAGATGACAGAAGGTCCCCTAACGTTAAAGCCGAGAACTAGAGCTGAAATACTGAAAGCAGCAAAGTTAAGCCCAAAAACAGCGCGCAAACGCCTTGGACTAACATAGCCTTGACCGGCCAGGTTGGCGTCAGCGCACACTTGGTTGAACGACTACTCCAATCCCAAAAGACGTTTCCACCAGGGGACTGACTTCTCTCGCCCTTCCGCTTTGTAGTATTGAAGTACCTCGCCAGGCATAACCAGCTGGTTCTCCTCAACTTCTCGAATCTCCAAACTTTCATCGTAGTAATACTGATATTCACTATAGGAAATGCACTTCATGTCCAACATCGGTTGCAGTCTAGGTGCGGTTTTGAAGTTTATGCGATCGAATCGAATCAATGACACTTTGCGCGAGATGTCCGCAGGCAAGTCCGAAACATTCAATGGCTCATCGGGCACAGCTATTCGTTCATAAGGCGTAATCGCGTCCCCATCAGAATTTTCCAGGTATTCAGGAAACAGAGAGTGGTCGTAGCAGAATAATCCTAGCGCCTCGACTTTAGGCTCCCAGATCTCGACCGGAGCCTTCTTGCCCAGAAACTTCTCAACATCTTCGATCAGGTTAAAACCGTCATATCCACCTTCGTTAACCCTGACTTTTTCCCACTCTAGCGGTAGGAGTCCGTCTTCTCCGCTTCTCAAAATAGCGACATTTCCGTCCACATCGACCGCGAACCAGTCCGTATCCATACTGTGTGCGGCCGGGTAATCATCGTTCATTGCTTCACTCCACAGAATATCAGTTCCAAGTCAGTAAGCGCCGTCTTTAATCCTGCGAATGTCAACTCTGGTAAAAGCCTGCGTGACGGTGTATATGAACACCAGGCCACCGTTTTGTCCGAAGCGACAGAACAAAATCGTGCTGACGCCTGACAATTGAGCAAACACGACATCGACTGAAAGTCGGTTCGTCCTGCCACTAGCGCCACCTCCCTCGGTGTTGGCTCATCCGAGATTCGCATAGGCAGGTAAACAACACGATCGTTAGAAATGCCAGCCTGTCGAACAAGTGTAGCTGCGTTCTTTGCTGCTTCCAGCTTTGAAGCAGCGACAAGCATATTGATACCGCTCTTAACACCGCACTGGGCGAGGTTGCTTACCTGGCGTATGACCCGAGCTACCTCATCTTCGTTTTCAGGAAAATGAATTGACAGATGAACTTTATCCGGCTGCACCGAAATCAATTTGTCCATCGCTTTGTCCAAAAGCAATCCGTTAGTGGTGATCGAACGAAAGAGAAGTCCTTTGAGCTCGGCAAGCACGTCGAACAACCCAGCATACTGAAGCGGTTCTCCCCCACCAAACGAAACTGCTCGAATGCCGTTTTGTGCGCAGTCTTTCACGAAGGAAAGCACCTCATTCGGTGCCCACGCATTCGCTCCCGCCGGCGAACTTCCGTTATAACAGAAGGAACATCCTTTGTTGCAGCGATCTGTCAGCTCAATTGAAATACGATCAAATTGCATTCGGCAGTCCCGTTGCACTGAAGCTGTAATCGCGATAATTTTAGCAAACAACCAGAGAAGAAAAACAACCTTACTTCCAAATCGGAAGAAAACGTGTTCTGATTGCAACATCGGATTGACAAAATAGAAGGAGAATTGGATAAGCTCGAAGACCGAGATCGATCTGCCTGATTCCGTGGTCAGGACTGCTTTTGAGCGGCAGCTTTAGCCATGAGAGCAAGGAGAGTTTCTGCAGGGCAAGCGAAACTTCTAGTCTTCAAGGTGCCCATTGCATGTACTCCGATGACTTCACCTGTAGTGGCATTAAAAACAGGACCTCCGGAAACTCCATCCTTTGTTCTTGCTGCAATCTCGATATATCTTGCAGCGGGATCCGCAGCGGAAATTGCGTTGCTGCCTTCGAAGCGAAATGCCACATCCTTGACGGCACCCGGCGAGACGTGCAATGTATTGGTAGAGCCATACCCAAAGCAGAGCGTCTCGGTTTGCGCCGACAACGGGTTATTGCCTCGGGCGATAGGCAGGGGTTCGATCAACTCCGGAGCTATTCCTTCCACTTTCAGTAACGCCAGATCGTCAGCCGCATTGAAGCTCTCAACGCGAGCAGGATATCGCTTGCCGCCGATCTCGACAAAACAGTGTTGTGAAGGCGCTCCGGCACGGTCGACCACGTGAAAAGCGGTTGCAAGCGTTCCATCTTTGCGTACGAAGAATCCGGAACCGTCGGTTTTCCAGAACAAATCTCCATGAGCCGGAGTTTCTGACCGCACTCTCACGATGCTTTTGCCGTATCGGCTCGCCAACTGCCCTGTTGCGCTGTCCGCTCCGAACATTTCGATTGGCAGCCCAGTAGAACCAACACGCAAAACAGGAAGAGCCTCCATCACACTCTCGCTTGGAGGAAAGCCCAGAGGGTATTCAGGGTTTACTGTCGGTCCAATATGCTCGACGGGCGCAGGCGCCGTCTGAGTCATTTGCCTTCGAGGCAACCATGCTCCGAGACGAGGCTGTATTGCACTACCCGCCGCCCCTGACGCCCCCATCAAGACAGTGTCAAACGCAAATTGACCGACAGTCCGTTCCATAATGTTGACGTTCCGATTCCAATTCGCGCTGGATTGCCAATTGTCTTGCATGGCGCCAAGAACTTGTGGTCCATGCAAAGCGCCATCGTGGGCGAAAGCAAGCGATGAGACAGCACCGAAAGCCCGAACTGCGTTGATACCAACCGAACCTCGTCGAGAAAGACAGGCCAGACCCACACCGATTCCAACACCGAGCACCACCTTTCCGGCAGTCATCGCGAGGTGATCCGAATCAACAGATTCCGTAGCCGCTCGAACGAACCCCTGCCCACCGCCAGAAAGCAAAAGTTCCGCCTCACGCCAGAGTTTTTCCCCAGTAGACTCATCGCTCCCGTCTCGGGTCAAACATCGCAGTGAAGGATCGAAATTATTCTGCTGTTCCATCCTTCAATTCTAGAAAAGCTACGCTCCGTCGTCACTGGGGATAGTACGCTCCAATTATTGCGCCTGCATGGACCTATTCGTCAGGCTAGAGGCGCTAGATTTGAACTTCTTGCAGAATGTTGCCTCTATGATAGACTTCCAAATGGGAATGGAATTCAAAAGTATGACCTTCGCAGAACTGGACAGAATTACTTCGGACCCTCAAGTCATGGGCGGGCGTCCATGTGTACGCGGGATGCGTGTGACTGTCAGCATGATTGTGGGTCTTGTAGCAGGCAGTCACTCGAATGAGGAGATTCTGCAGGCTTACCCATATCTCGAAAAAGAAGACATCAACCAGTCCCTGCTCTACGCAGCTAAGTCGCGGCCAACTTGATACCTAAACCGCTCTCATGGGCATAACTAGACTAGTTC
>CAYTDR010000178.1:0-10916 GCA_964436185.1 uncultured Candidatus Obscuribacterales bacterium
GACCGCTATGGAGGGAGCTCTGTCGAAACTGCAAAAGGATATTCCGATGCCTGCGGCTATATTTGTCGGAACAGAAGATCCACTCGTCAATTGGAACGATGACAAGTCGAGGAGCCTGGGCAAGTACGCGAACAAGGTGGGGGTGGAACAAATCGACCCCAGCTTCTATTCACTGGCGAGATATGGCGGCTGGTTGACGGTGCGCGACACGGTAGACTTCTGGGCCAAGCATAATGGTTCTGCCGGTGCTCCGCGCGTGTTCTATGAGCCGGATCGGGATCCCAGCGATGGCATGAGGGTGAAGAAAGAAACCAATGGTAGTGGCAGCCGCGAAGTTATTTTTTATACGATAGAGGGCGATACTCATAGCTGGCCTGGCGCCTTGTACCTTCCAGGAAAGACTAAGAAAACTTGCCAGGACATCTCTGCTAGAGAAGAGATCTGGAAGTTCTTCAAAGACAAATCGAGATGAAGTCGATTCTCGTTCGCCGAAGCTATGTCGGCTCTGGCGCGACTGGTTGCATCTTCGAAGATAGATCGAGATGAAGTACGCGCTTGTTCACTGAATCTGTGTCAGCCCGGACGCGATCGGTTGCTGATTGGGCTTGGGGACTTTCGCCTTTGTGCTGGAAAAGAGCGATTTTGCTTCACGAGTTGCCGGATAGGGCGTTAATTTCTTACTATTTCGCCTGGATTCCAAGTGGCTGTTTGTTCGAGGCATTGCAATGAAACATTGGTCCCAACAGACCAGCGCAAGGGTCCGCGCGAATCGATTGTTTTCAAGTGCTGCGAATTGCGGCTGGTGGCTGGTTCGAGAAGCTGTTTTGTATTGACTTTGCTTAATGACAAGAGGGCGAAATTATAGTCTCCTTACATGTGACCAAGATTACCAGGTAGTTTGTTGTACGATACTTCGGCTACTGACTCGCCAGACATTGCACTCGGTGATATAAATGGGCCAGGAGACGACGAAGAAGGGATTTAAGCTAAGCCGGTTTTTCACGGCAGCAGCTCTCTTTATCGCGGCCAATCTCGTAATCACTTCGGCTAGCAGTAATTTCGCCTTCGCCTCCAACGAGGATTCAGTTGTTCATCAGGCGATAGATTCAGCAGTCTTCGATTTCCACGAGAAAAAATCCGCACCGGATTTGGTGCTATTGGGATCGTCTCTGGTGGCGGGCCCTATGTGGTGGTGTGACGCGAAGCGACATCCGGGAATCAAGGACTTCTACCATCACCACTTTCCCTTGCGCCTCGAGGAACTTTTAAAATCCGGTGGTCTGCCGGTCAGTACTTTTTCCTTTGCTGTTCCTGGAGCGATGGTTAGCGACTCTTACCTGATCGTGGACAAAGTGTTGGACGGAGAGGCTCAACCGAAGGCACTGGTTTATGGAATCTCGCCGCGGGACATGATGGACGACCTGCTGACCGGAGAGACACGAACGGCGGTCTTCGGACGGCTGTCTGACATTTCGGATTTGTCCGGTAATCTGGATCTCTACATGTCGTCTTTTTCCGAGAAGCTGGATTTCGTTCTGAATAATGTGGTGTTCGTATACGGCAAGCGCTATCGCTATCAACAGAAGTTGACTTCCATCATGGATAAGTGCCTGGATCGAGTCGTGGGAAAGGAACTGGTGGCACAGTCCAAGGACAGCACTCAACAAGATTTGTCTCACATTGTCACCGGCAGTGGTACCAAGGAAGAGCGTTGGGGCAAAAGCCAGAAAGAGTATAAAGCTCGGTATCACCATTTTAATCAGGCGCAGTTCGAGAAACAGGCGACGTTCTTGGACCGCCTGCTCGCTACCGCCAAGCAGCGAAACATTAGTGTGATTCTCGTCAATATGCCATTAACGACGGACAATATGGCGATGATGCCTGATGGCTTCTACGACAAATATTTGCGCACTGTATCCGGTATCGCTGGCCGCCATGGAACGGTCATGCTCGATCTGAACCAGGGCAAGCGTTGGGACGACTCTCTATTTCTGGACACGGCGCATTTAAACGGCGAGGGTGGCGAACGCCTCTTTTCCGAGCTAGTCGATTACTTGAGACACGATAGCCAGATCGCTCTCACCGAACGAACGCTTTAAGAGTCGGCCTGTCGACACGCTGGGAACTCTGGAACAGAACCGAATCAGAACCTATCTATTGTTGCTCCGTCATCTGGAGCCCCAAATAGAAGCTAAAGATGCCAGACTCGATGTCGTGCCTATCACATTCCAAAGTGCTTCGCGATCTTCTGGTAAGAGGATTGCAGATCCTCTGGCATCATTCTCGTTTCACCAATCACAGAAACGAAGTTGGCATCGCCTATCCAACGCGGCACTATGTGAAGATGGATATGCTCAGCAATTCCGGCGCCGGCACACTTACCGAGGTTAAATCCGACGTTGAAACCGTTCGGCTTATACTCTTCTTCCAATACTTTCTGAACTCGTTTGCAAAGTTCCATCATCTCGGTCGTAGTTGTCTCGTTAAGGTCCGTCAGGTTCGCCAGGTGCTCGTAAGGCAAGATCATTACGTGTCCGTTGGAGTAAGGGAACAGATTCATGATCACGAAGTTATGGCGGGCTCTGTGGATGATCAAGTTTTTCTCGTCGAATTCCTCTTTGATTAGCAGGCAAAAGACGCAGCCCTCTCGTCTGTCAAGACCTGTCACATAGGAGAATCTCCAGGGTGTCCACAAATACTCCATAAATTCGAAAATATCCCCATGTTTCGCTCGCCGGATCGGGCGAACCGACCGTCTAACCGCTTCATAGGCTACCATTTCCCGTCCGGCAATGCTCAAATCATGTATTGAATCTATCTCCTAATTCAATCCTCTTAACGTTCCTTTTGGGCACTTTCGTGGTACATGTGAAAGGGACTGCCGATTTGTTCGGTCCTCAGAACAGCTACCTTAAGGAGCAAGCCAACTCCTTCGATGTCTAAATTCGTTCTACGACCGAATCGATCGAGGTCAATGCTGCGTGGCCTGCTCCTCTTGTCGCCGCTATTCATTGTCTGTCCGTTGATGCAGCTTGTACGCCTGATCGTAATGCCGTACATGTCTTCAACGTCGAACGAGCTTTTTTACAGTTTGATGGTGCTTGCGCCTCTCTTTTTCTCCGTGTCGTTTGTCAGTTCCTATTTTCGACGAGTGACGATTGACGGGAGATACCTCCGATATGGTCTGTTCAACAGGAACTCCCTCGATCTTGCCGATCTCGAAGAGGTGGGCGGCGATGCGGGTAGCTACAGCAATGATTTTGCCGAGAGCTTGGTTCTGCAATTTAAGTCCGGGACGGAAGTCAATCTTAGTTTGAATGAGTACGAAGAGGAACAGATTAGATCGCTGCTGACAGCGCTGAAAAAGACTTGCCCGGACTGCAAATTTACTTATTCGGACGTGATTCCACTAGAGTCCAGAGGCTTGCTGAAGTTTCTCGTTAATCTCAGTGATTCCCAAAGTGCCACCATTAAGCTGAGCAATTCGCCGATGGAGGACATGATTGTCGATCTGATCAAGAGTCACGAGAGGACGTTCTGGTTTCTCTATGGTGCATTCTGGTGCGGAATCGTCCTGGCGCTGTCATACTATTGCGTCTTGTTCGATGCCTCATGGGCGCAACATCCCGGCGAAACGAGCGTGTGGGGTGCATCCAACAAAGCATGGCAGCTTGGTGAAGCGTATAAAGCCGCGATGACTACGGATCCTTCCAACTCACTAAAGCTGTGGTCACTTCAAGCCGCAATCTATTGGCAGGGAACGATAGACTATTTCTCCGGTTCCGGTCTTGCGGTTGTGTCCTTCATTTGGGTCATGTTCTGCGGCGCATTGGCTGCAATTGTTCCTGTACTCAGGGTCTTGTCGCCCAGATATGTGTTCATCGATCCGCACAGCATAGGTATGGGAATGAAGTTCGTACCATGGAGTAACGTCAAGAAAGTTGCATTGAAACGGCGGGGCAAAATGGGTGATCCTCTGGAAGGAACACTGACGATAGATGCCTGTGGTGAGGAGCCCGAAGTGACTGTTGATCTGCTGAGAGTGGCTGATGTCAAATCTCGTCAGCGAATTCTCAGGCTCTGCGATCAGTACGCCACTGACGCCAGTTTTGACAGTGATTTCATGCGCACCACAAACACTCTGGTTGACATTCAGTTTACGGACATGTGGCTGACAGAGCAAGCCGAGGATGAAACCGTTGATACCGAAAGTGGTGACAATGAAGGCAAACCACAGACATTAAAAGGCGGTCGTTACGTGATCGATTCTATGCTGGGTTTTGGAGGTCAGGGGACGACGTTCATGGGCCGTCTGTCAGAAAACGAAGAACAGCTCGGGTCTGCCGGACGACAGGTGGTGATCAAGCAATTGATACTTCCCAACTATGCAGATGTCCGCATTCTGCAGGATGCAACCAACCGATTCGAGCATGGTGCTGACCTGCTGAAGAATCTCGATCACCATCAGGTCGTTCATCTTCTGGAATACTTCATTGAGGACGGGAAGGCTTTTCTGGTGATGGAGTACATCCCAGGAAAAACGTTGCGGCAACTGGTGGAAGAAGTAGGCGCATTACCGCTTGATCGAGTGATAGACCTGGGACTGCAAATCTGTGACATCCTCGAATATCTCCACGATCGGGAAAACCCAATCATTCATTGCGATCTGGCACCCGATAATCTGATTCTCACTCCTAGTGGGCGTCTCAAGCTGGTTGATTTCGACGTCGCCAGGGTGCTTGACTCTCGCGCCCATACTTTCATTGCCGGTCGACCTTCATACACTCCACCTGAGCAGTTTCGTGGCGAGCCATTGGTTCAGAGCGACATCTTTGCCATGGGCGCAATTCTGCACTATCTGAAAGAGGGCCAGGATTCGCCTCCTCTGGGAATTGGGCTATCTGAAGTTCCGCAGTCCAGTGGCACTCCGGAGATCGATCGTATTATTCGAACATGCCTTCAGTTTCAGGCTGGAGACAGACCTCAGGATGCTCGAGAGGTCAGGCAATTGCTTCAGTCTGCCAGTGGTATCGAGGATGATGTCTCCTCCAGAATCAAGCTGTCGATCAAGGAAGCCGAACCAATTGCCGAGCTTTAGTGAAATCGAGTTGAGTTTAGGTGCTTGAGTATTGAACTTCTGCAGAGTAAGACCAAATCGCCTGCAGTGTAAAACCACCAAATTCGACCAGAACTATGACGGCCTCAGGTCTTCATTGCTTGAATGAATCGTCCGGTCTAGCGCGCAATATCCTCGCTCAGCTCCGTCGACGATATCGATTTAAGGCGGTCTTTGAGCACGCTTATACTCTCCAGTCTTTTGGTGATATCAAGCTGCATTAGTTCACTAATCAGACTATCCAATTCTTCCCTGACGAGTTCATTTCGGCTTCTTGCGCTAGGCACCGTAAGCGCCTCCGGATCATCGCCGACAAGCATGAAATACATCACCGCACCCATCGAATAAAGATCGCTTCTCAGAGTGGCGTGGCCGGAAAACTGTTCCGGTGAAATGTACGACGGTTTGCCCACCAGGGTACCAGTTACGGTGCCAACGAATTCGTTCGCGGCACCGAAATCGATCAACACTATCGAACCTTTCATGTCGAGGACCAGATTCTCCGGCGTGATGTCTCTGTGCACTATGGGTGGATCTTGATTGTGGAGATAAGAAACGATCTCAGCAAGCTCGTTCATCCATTTCAGTGTCTGTTTTTCTGAGACGGCTCCTTTGTCCTTTACGAAACTGCGCAGGTTAGCACCCGTCACCCGTCGCAGAACCATGTATTGACGCCCTTTTTCAATGAAGTAATCAATTACTTTGGCAATTTGAGGATGATCGAGACCGGCAAGGATAACGGCCTCTCGTTCGAACTGCTCATGAGCTTTCTTCTTAACTTCCTCTTTTGCTCCAGGAGGAACCACAGCTTCCTTCAAAACAGCCTGCGTTGACTCTTTCCACGTACAAAGATAGATGGCCGACCATCCTCCTGCTGTAAGCGGCTGTACAATCTTGACTCGGCCATCTTGAAGGCTGGCGCCAGGAGCCAAGGGCTCGAACGGTGTGCTGGATAAGCGACGCTGCGCCTCTTCCATCCACAGTGCTGTAAAGCTGGAATCATCACAATCAATTCGTTTACGAGTGACCGACTGCAAAAGATCATAGAAGGTGCTGTCTTTGATTGATTTGTCAGCCCAGAGATCGCAAGCCGAAACGAGCTTGTCGAGGTTCTCCGGAGAAAGCGATCGCAAACGAAGCTGAATCGGTTTGTGCGTCCTCAGATAGATCACGAGTGTTGCAAGATTTTCTTTGTCCGGATTGGTGATAGCGATTCGTTCTACCGATTTCCAGAGCACCATGAGTCTCTGCGGCTGCAAGATCGTTCCAGTCAGCGGCATTTCTATGCCCGAGTCGGAAACCACAAGCCTCGTGTTACGGTTCGATCTGTAGTTCTCAAACGCCAGGATAAAAAACACGAAGGACGAAAGAGAAAGGATAAACAGCAGCGACTCGGTAAAGCCAAATGTGAGAGGTACAAGCAGCGGAAAGATGAGCGGGAGAGGGAAGAACACGAACAGGCACGCCGTGGCAACCACCGCCAACTTTCGGCTACGGTCAACCGTTGGGCTGGTGTATTCTACAATTGCGTGCTTGGTTTTGTCCGACAAGCAGACCTCCGGAATTCCCTATGTAGTTATTCCACCGGATTACAACGGGAAACATCAGAAAAACCAGGATTATAGGTCTCTTAAGCCGTGATGAAACTCGTGACAGGAGGATGAATACGACTACGCGTTTTACCGACCCTTCCCACGCGGATTGGTCGGCAGTTAAGTTAGAACCGCGGTGGACGTCCGTATTTCATGTCTACGAGCGCGCCATGGTCCGGTGCTCCTGCTAGGTGGATTGTGCAGAAGTTGCAGTAACCCCAGTAGCTCACCCAGATATGGTATGTGCCGCCATAGGCGAACGGACAGTCTTCGGTGCACTCGAAGGAAAGATTGATAAAAAATGCCTTGACCTCGTTCATCTCGAAGCCGACCTCGGCCAACTTCTGTCCGTTCTGCTCTCTGTAAGTCTCTTCTTCTCGCATGGACTCAGGCGGTGTATAAAAACCTTCGGCAAACTCTAAACATTTACCATAAGGGGTGGGTTCCGTGGTTAGCGAGATTCTTACCTCCGGGGCCTCAGCCTCGGCAGGAAAGGGAAACGACAACGTGCTTGATGCTGCACGTTCGAAGCAGATTGCAGCAATCACGGGAATGATAATGGTACTGGCGCTGTCTCCATTGTTGCAGCGGTGCGGTGTGTGCACAATCGGTTTTCTGTGCATCGGAAAGGTATGCGATGGACCGACAACCTGAAAAACAAAGCCCTGTTTCTGCCCGTT
This sequence comes from uncultured Candidatus Obscuribacterales bacterium, assembly GCA_964436185.1. Taxonomy (GTDB): domain Bacteria; phylum Cyanobacteriota; class Vampirovibrionia; order Obscuribacterales; family Obscuribacteraceae; genus CAYTDR01. The sequence goes on from CAYTDR010000178.1 coordinate 7,389, forward strand.
GTCATACTCCCCAGTGAAGGGGTCTTCTTTCCAAGTCATTGGGACTACCGACATTGTTGATCTCCGGGAATTAATTTGAGGGCTCTTGCTATTAAACAAGCTTGGCAACTATGTTGAGAACTGAAGTCTCTGAACGTGATTGAAACCTTGAAGAGTATTGTTGCCAGTAACACAGTTTTGAATTCTTCCCACATCAAACTGGTCGCGGAGCGGAAGCGCTGTTTAGTTTAATTGCTTCGTTGTGCCTGGCAGTGCTTCGACGCCAAATCCTTGAAGAATTGCGTTGTAGACTTTTCTGGAATTCTTCCCAGATCGGATACCGGCGTTGAGCGGAGGCGCAGTTCCCGTTCAAATGCTTGCCTGCGCTTGGCAATGCATCGCTGCTTGAAAATCCTTGAAGATTTGCGTGAGGCAAGAGTGTTTCGGAATTCTTCCCATATCGGAACGGTCGCCGAGAAGAGATCGTTGGTTTAATTGTTTGGTTGCTTCCAATGCTCGCAAATAAAAGCAAAGCTAGTGCTTCCAAGTAGCTTCATCTCTGATCGAACCAATACCTGTACAGCGGATAACCTGAGCTGTCGGTCTCTGTCAGTGCTTGAAGCCATCCGTGAGGAGCTGATGGAGAACGTCCGTGGAAGGTGAAGTTGCCTGGTGCTTGAGGAAATGGTTCGACCAGGACAAAACATGGCTCGGGTACGTAACCACGCCAGTAACGGTTCACAGAGCGTGCCAGGCGAACCCACTGGGGCTTTTGCGGCATCGATCGCTTGTCCCACCAGAAAATATCCATGTTGTGATAGGGTGCCACCATCTCAGAGTTAGTGTATGCATTTCCCGGTATCCACGTCGGGCGCTCAATCGGGATGTCCTTGTATCTCACGCTCGCCGGCATCAGTGATTTAAACACCTGACCGAAAAGCGAGCCACCACTTTTGTTTTTGGTCGGTTGAGAATCCGACTCCGGTTGTCCTGGTTGACCCGAGAATTGTGGAGGTGTGTTTTGTGCTGGTGGAACGCTGTACTGCTGCGGATTGAAACCATTTTGTGGCGGCATGTAGTAGCCTGGGGGCGGTTGAAAGTATCCGGGCTGCTGTGGAGGGGAATTGATTCCTGCCGGAGCACCCATCGATTGACTCCTTTGTGAGTTGTATCCTGCCCAACCTTGCAGGGTGTTGGTGTTCGGAGGGCTTCCGTAGCCTGGTACCGTATACGGTGTGTTGAGTTCTTGATCGCCCGGTGGTGCTATATTCGGTGCAACGGCGCTATCCGGTGCGGAGGAAGGTGGTAAGCCCTGATCGTCTGAAGGTACTGTTGGCGTTGCCGACGTTTCGACGGCTGGCTTTTTCACCGTCTCAGAGTTGTCCTGATCGTGGGCTAGTTCAGAACCTGTTCCGGACAATGTTTCATCAGCCGCCGGAAAAAAGCTGGTGTCGCTGATGAGCACCGCGGAACTTGACTTGCGCTGGAGACCGTCCAATGCAATTCCGGCGGAGCCACCTGAGAGTGAATCACTATGTACGTCAGTGCAAAGTGAGCCGGTGCCCACTGTCCTGGTTCTTGCATCCGCTGCATTTGCTCGTGGACAATCGTAATCAGCTAATACAACGAGTAGCAGAAGGAGGCTTAGAGTCTTGATGCGTGTGGGTTTAAACCCAATTGGATCAAGTCCGCGATCAGGTGAAGATCCCTTGATTCGTACTCCTCCTTCGTGTCGACAATTTCTGGTGTCTATTAACGAGCTTACTAATTTGAATCGAAAATGACAAATGCGCCGCCATATATCGGTTTGACGGCGGCGCCAAGATGTCAAATTGAAATGTTTAGTCTTGATTCCACCTTGCCAGAGGTTCATCGGCACCCATGGTATTTTATGAAAGTATCAGCGCATCAAGTCTGCAGAAAGGCAATTAAGTGAATATACTCTTCGTTTGTCTCGGAAATATTTGTCGCTCTCCAATGGCAGCAGGCATTCTGCAGAAGCACTATCAAGAAAATAACCTGGTTGGTCGAATTGAATCCGCCGGTACGATGGACTGGAACGTGGGATTTTCTGCGGACGCTAGAGCACTCAAGGTCTGCCTCGATCAGGGAATCGATATTCGCAAACACAGAGCCCGACAATTAACGAACGATGACTATACTCACTTTGAAGCTCTAATCGTTATGGATAATCGGATCGAAAAGACTGTGAGGAGCCGAAGACCCAGTCGTCAGTGCGCAGAAGTAATCAGGATAGTCGACTTCCTTCCGGGGTCAAGCTTTACCGAGATTCAAGATCCATATCACGATTCGGAAGTGGCTTTTCAACAGACATTTGAAGTCCTCAACAGTGCATGCAGTGAGATGATCAATCGCATTCTGCGGACAGGAAAAATAGATGTTTAATTTGTAATGCCATATCAAATTCCGAACGAGGTTCTCTGGTGGACGACTCGGGAGCGAGGCAATTCTTGTCTATTGGAATTTGTCAGGTTCAGAAGCGGGCACTGTCTATACATTTGCCATGAGGAATGTTCCTCTGCTAGCTCTGATTTCCCGCCAATCTTTGCCTTACGATCCTGCGCTGTTGTCTAGCTTCTATAGCCGATTCACGCTCGCCCAGAATGTCGTATACAAAGGATTGTTTGTCCAGAATACTCAGTACGAGAGCGTCATCCTCATTACAGGTAGTGGCTACGCTCAGCGAGCGTTCAAGGGTTTTCTTCGCATTGTCCCATTCCTTTCGGGCCGCGTAAAAGCTCCCAAGCAGATAGAGGTGGTCGGCAAACAAAATTTGAGTTGGTCCATCTATACTTTCTGATAGTTCTACGCCCTTCAGGAATATCCACTCATCCTCTTTTGTCGTACCACCAGCGAGTATTGCAAGGCACCAGTAGGAGATCGTGGACAACATGGTTTCCTCGTCCAACCGGAGAGCCTGTTTGTAGGCAAATCGAAATCGATTTTTTGCTTTTTTGAACTTTCGCGAGAAGAGTTCTTCTTCCGCGATTTCCATGTTTTGTAACCATACCTGGAAGACTGGGCCGCTTCTGCTTGCGACTCTTGCCTGATAGACTCCCTGGAGCCAACTCAAGGCGCCGGAAGTTTGCTGCCAGTCGGCGCCTCGCAACTTGACGTAGGTAATTGCTTCGTTCTTAAGTTGAAGAAGTGAACTTGCGATCTCCGACCTCTGGCATGTTGGACTAAAATTGCTATCCTCGCCTGGCTCAACAATCTCAGCGTGAGAGGGCTTAGTGTCGGAAAGCAAGATTGATGGTACGTGATCATAGTACTCAATAGCGTCTCGCAGAGCCCGATTTGCTTCTCTGCTTATTCCATGTTGCTTGTAAACGCTGAGAGCTTTGTCGTAGTACCAGCCGATGCTGAATCGACGCGCCGAAGGTTGCTCGGCGGACTTATCGCCGTCCTCCGTGGATATCAAATTTAACTGAGGGTTTCTATGATCTTCGACGCTTCCCTCGACGGCAGGATAATGGGTGATAATCATGATTGTTCCTCCATAGTGTGATGTCTGAGCGGTGCTCTAAG
>CAYTDR010000179.1:0-10910 GCA_964436185.1 uncultured Candidatus Obscuribacterales bacterium
GAAAAAGAGGCGCGAGAGGAGTATTTGTCACTCCCCTCGCACACCTCCAAAACCTGCCGGCTCTCGAGAACAGGTGAAGAGTCGTCAGGCAAGAGGATATGGGAAGAGCAGTAGAGCTCTTCCCACGTCCCCATCACCCCGCGATCTTACTTGCCTTCGTCACCGTTTGTGGTGTCGCTGCCGGGCAGCTCTTCCACACTCTTCAACATCGGGAGCAGAGCCACGCAAGCCAGGGTGGCGAGCGCCGAGACCCAGATTAAGGGCGTCAAGCTGTTTCCAAACCAGTGGACGAACATCCAGGCACCAGCGATTCCGGCGAGCTGCTGAAAGCCGTTGGTGACCGACATCAGAGCGGCGAAAGTAAAGCCTTCCGCTCGTTTCGGGCAGGCGCGCGCTGCCAGAGTGAGCGTAGTGAGGAGCGCGATTGTACCGGCGGCTCCGAACACCAGGCCGAGGGTAATGGCGATTGCCTGAGCGTACGGAGACGGTGTCACCAGCGCCAGGTATGCCAACGTTCCGACAAAGCCTGAGAGGATAGCGAAAAGCAGTTGGAAGCGCAGGGTCTTCTTGCCGAAGTAGCGTCCGTAAGCCAGCGCGCCGAAAACAGAGCCGACTGCACCGATTGCTCCCAACTGACCGATGAACTCCTGGGAGAATCCCAGTATGTCGGTCATATGATAGAACATCGGTGTACCCATGCTGGGGCTGAAGTAGTAGAACGCCAGGAAGAATGCCACCGCTCGCAGAGTGCGAGAGCGAACTGCTTCTTTCAAGCCACCCATCGTGTCAGCGAGCTGCTGCTTGTTGAAAGCCGCTTTCTCTTCCTTGACGATCAGCCAGCTTGCCAAAATCACGGTAGCAGGAGCGCACATGGAGATCAGCGCTGCGGTACTGAGTGCGGTGCCGGGCGAAAAGTAATCGCACAGATAGCCGCCGGCAAGCGAGGTCGTGATGGCTGCGATGTAGAACCACAACCACTGAACGGACTGGAACTTGGCGGTGACGCCGAATTTGTTGCCGTTCTCGACCATCAGGGCGTCGATGATTACGTCCGATGCTGCGGTGCCGATGGCGGTGAGCATCATGGCGATGACGATCAAATTGGCTGAAGTGACGCCTGACAGCCATAGAAATCCGAGCGCCGCCAAGCCGTTCATCGCTACCAGCCAGGTTTTGCGCCGGTAGCCGAACAGCGGCACGAAGTCGGACAGAAGCCCGTAAACAGGCTTAATTACCCAGGGTAGGGTGAGGATAGCCATGTAGTTGGCCGCGACGTCGGGCGCAAAGCCGAGAGCTTCTTTGAAGTAGAACATCAAAGGTTGGCTCAGAAGCCCCGCTGCCTGGGCAACGCCCTGTGCGAAATAGACCAAGCCGAACAGAAACACCAGACGCTTTACATAAGGCGTCAAGGTGGAATTTTTATTCTCGGGTGAGGACATTGATCATCTCTCTTCTCGCGTCGCTCACTCACCACTCGACTTGCAAGGCTGTCGGTGAGCTGAAGTCGACGCGTATATCTCTTCGCGACCCGATTTTGTTGGTCGCGATAGACAGCAAGTAGCGCTGGGTGCGCTGGTTTATCCGACGAAACGAAGAGAGCCACCAGTGACGATGGCTCTCCCGGGCTCGCCTGAGCAGAAATTCCGATCAGTTTTTGACGATCGACGTGTTGAACGTCTTCTCTTCCATGAAGATTCGGTACACCGGGCAGCGGGCGGCCATCTTCTTGATCGCCTCGAGCTCGTCAGCGGTCAGGTTGCCCTCCACCTCAATCTTCTTGTCGAAGACCGGCTTGCCATTGTCGCCGTCCGGGTAGGAGAGCGAAACGGTGACAGTCAGCTTGGTGATGTCCCACTTTCTCTTAGGGGCGTTCAACAGGATGGTTTGGGCGGTGCAGGCGCCAAGCGAAGCGAGCAAGAAATCCTTCGGACCGGGTCCGCCGTCCGAGCCGCCGACCGCGGTCGGCTGGTCGCAAACGATGGTGTGTTTGCCGGACTTGATCTTCAACTGGAACTTCTCGCCCTTAACGGGATTGACGGTTACGGATGCCATGGTTTTTCTCCCATGCAAGTAGTGGCCTAGGCTGGAGTAATGCTGATCTTGAACGGATTGCCGGATCCGGGCCGGATGCTCGCGCTTGGAGTTTGCAGTGTCGATGCTAGATTGGTAGACGTGCATCGGATACTCCAAGCCCGGGCATCCAGCCCGCAATCCAACAGTCCCTTATGAGAAGCCGCAGCCGAACAATTGCTCTCAGGCACTACCTGAGGTGCGTGATCTAGCTGCGGTTTTGTACTGCTTTGTCAGCCTCGCACGGCTCTAGCGAGCGCGGAAAGGCTCTTGCAGTTCGCGCTCGATCTGCTCATTGATGATCTTGAGCGTGACCACGCGACTGAAGCGCTTGTCGTCGGCAGGGACGATGAACCAGGGGGCATGTTCGCTGCCGGTCCAGTAGAAGAGCCGGTTGCCCCACTTGGTGTAGTCATCCCAGTGCTTGCGGGCGTCCACGTCGGAGTCCTGGTACTTCCAGGGCTTTGCCTTCTGCCGGTCTGCGAAACGACTGGCCTGTTCGTCTTTTGTGATGTCGAGCCAGATCTTGACGACGATGCTGCGGCTGCGGCGGAGCAGCCATTCCATGGTGCGAATCTCAGGATAGCAGTTTCGCACGTGCTCTTTTGAAGCCAGCTTCATCACCGGCACGACAAGCACATCTTCCGCCCAGCTGCGGTCGAACACGCGCACCTCGCCGAAGGCGGGCATGCGGTCGTCCTCGAAGAAGCGGAGCAGATACGGTTGGCTGCGCTCTTCTTCCGTCGGCGGTCCCACGGGCACGACGCGGAACACGCGCCAGTCAAAGTCTAGCGCCTCGACAATCTTCTTGCTGGCACCAGTTTTGCCGGCACCATCCCGCCCCTGGAGCACCACCACGAGAGAGATTTTCTCCGCCTTGAGCCGGCGAATGAGCCCGCTGAGGCGTTGCTCTTCCGAATCCAGGCTCTTTGCGTATTTGTTCTTCGAGAGCTTCTGCTCGTGGTCGACGAGGCTGAGGTAGTCCGGATAGCGATTCACCGTCCGGAAGGGTTCGTCAAGAGAAGAGAAGCACCGGGCGACTTTGATGACGCCGCTGTCGGCAAGCTCGTAGTCGGAGCAAATACCGTCGTCTGAAACCTTTTTGCGATTGCTTTTGGACACGTTAGATTTTCCTTGAATCTAGCTGGCGTTTGAGGATGCAGAAACTGTCGAGAACCGCCCGAGCAGGCAGTCTTAGCTCGCTCTCAATTCGACAAGAAAGACTAGATATTGCTGGAGATTCAGAGCAAATATCGTGCAATATCCCAATCGTGTGAGAAAAAAGGGTGGTGCCGCATCCAGTGCGACACCACCCTCGTCAAGCTGACGTCATCTGCTTTTACGTCCCGCCGAACCAGCGAGTCAGGTAAAAGTTCTCGTCGATGAAGGTGTTGACGGCGTCCACACCTGCGATGACGTTTTTACTTTTCTCGCGGCCCTGAGGGTCGTAGTTGATGACGTGCATGGAACCAATCGCGCCGCGTCCGCCGCCGCCGCGCGTAATGGTACCGCTGATGCGAGTCACACCGTCCGGTCCCTCGAATCGCACGCGCTCCAACCCGCCGTACTGGTTGTAGAAGTAAACCGTGCGGCCGACGAAGCGGTTGAGCCGACCCTCGAAGCGATCGACGTGGACCGAACCGTTGGGATGGTAGGTAACCACCCACTGGTGCGTCATCCAGTGATGCGCGTCGTACACCTGGAACACCACCAGGCGCTTGTCAGGGTCGAATCCCTTCAGGACGATACCGTTCTCGTCCTCCACTTCGTCCCATTTTCCCACCCTCACCCGCACCGCGTTGTGCAGGAAGTTGAAGGCGTAGCCCGGCGGCTCATCCAGGACCGCCTTCCTGGTTGCCGCCGGAGCCGGAGGCGGCTCGGGAGCAGTCGGCGGCCGGAACGGGTCCGGATGGGTCACCGGCGGCGTCGGCGGAGTGCCGGGGTCCGTCGGCGGGGTGACGACGACCGGCGGCGTCGGCGTGACGGTGCTGTCCGGGCGGGTCCAGTACCAGAACATCAGGATGACGAAGGCCAGGAACGCCAGCAAGGCGAACAGTCCGAGCAGAGCGTAGAGCCGGCTGTGCCAGTGCTTGCACGCCTTGTCGGGACTGTCCGGACAAGGGTCCGGCTTTTTGCAGGTGCAACCGCAGTCCGGGGCGCAGGCGCACGAGATGCGGCAGGTGTCGCCGCAACGGCATGCACACCCTTCCGTACCGGTACTGTCACGTTTGTGGCGAACACGCAGACGCACGTCGACCTCCACTTCTTGGGACCGATGAGCATGCTCACCGGTAGGGTCGGAATCGGAATCGGTATCGGTATCGCCGTCGGGGTGGTCACCTTCGCAGGTATCCACGGACAGCCGCACTTTTGCCACGCCTTCCTTGTGCCCGGTCGTCGAGACGTCACCCATCCGGTCCAGAGCGCTGTCCGCACCCATCTGGGCAGCGCGCCGGATGACGTCACGCATGTGGTCGTTGCTGGGATCTTCGATCGGCTTGGCGCTGCGGGCCTTGATGCGGAGACGCAACTCAGCGACCAGTTGGGCAATCTGTTCGCCGAGAGCTTCTTCGGTGGTGCTGTTGTCGAGCACGTAGTCGGAGCGCGCCGCTTTTTCGTCCTGGGTCAGCTTGTGCTGCGCGATCCTTTTGCGTGCTGCCGCTTCGTCGATACCATCTCGAGCCATCACACGCTGGAGGCGGACCACCTCTTGCGCGATGATGCACCAGACCTCGTCGAAGTGTTCTTTCCAGTTGGACTCGTGCAGGAGGGGAACCTCCACGAAGATTACTGGTTCTGCGAGGTGCTTCTGGATGTGTCGCTCGAGAAGCTCGGCGATGGCAGGGTGCATGATTGCTTGCAGCTCTGCCTTGGTCGCAGCGCTGACGAAAGCACGTTGACGGAGGAGGACGCGGTTGATGCTTCCGTCGGGCATCACCAAATCAGGCCCGAACCGTTCGACGACCTTGCGGTACGCCTCCAGGTCGGGTGTGTCGAGAATCTCATGGGTCAGGTCATCGGTGTTGATGACTCTGAAACCCATTTTCTTGAGGGCCCTTCCGCCACTCGATTTCCCAGCCCCCAGTCCACCGGTAAGTCCTACCAGCATTGGACGGGGAGCAGGATCGTGCGGAGGCGGGCCCTTCTGGTAGAAGGGCTTTGTCATGCAGGTCTCCAGTTTTAGGTTTGGGTTACTAGGAAGAGTCTTGACAGCACACTTTCACCGGAGTTTCTCCAGTGGTGAGTATTCCTTGCATCTCAATATCGAGAAGAAGAGTGCTTGCTGTGGTTGTGAATAATCGTTTGTCGGAAGCGCTATGACTGAATTAAAAGAGTTAAGAAACTATTCCTCACCCTAAGATTCAAAGTCAAATGATGTCAAGCTATTGCTGCTCTTACAAACACTGTCCGAAGAACTATAAGCAGTCATGAACAGAGAACTGGAAGAGCCAGGTAAGAAACAATCTTGAAGACTTATCAGGTAGTGAATGTGAAACAAACTACGCGAGCTTGCGATAAGTGTGAATCAAATTGACTGCGAAATATACTAAGAAAACACTTGGTTGACGCACATTTCCTGTGGGTTCTCGACGCTTTCGATTTCAGTAATAGCCGTAGTTAGAACTGAGATCCATCCAGCGGCAAATAAAAAAGACGGCGAGAACTGCCGCAAAAACAATCCAGAACCATTGCATGAAGGTGAGATTTTCAGGGTCGAACATCTTGTCTTCCTCGCGCGACGAGCATTTCTCGCTTGCCAAGTACTGCTGGTAGTTCTCAACAAAAGGACTTGCAGTTGTCCTCACTTCAATGAATCGCTGTTACTAGTATAATTGGGCGGGTCGAAAGACGATAGTTAGTAAAGAGCTGGTAGAGAGATGACTGACGGACCTAAACTGATTGGTATTGTCTTGTGCGAACGGGTGTTGCAAGATGTCCTCCGACGTGATGCTGTCTCGTGTATCAATATCTACAATGGCATCACAGCGCAGTCTTTTCCCGCTGTTGTGCCGCTCGTCTATGCCTTTTCCCAGGTTTCGGCGACGGGTGAATCGTTTGAGTATCAGTTCAAAATCAAAGACGAGCGCGGCAATGTCGTGGCCATGTCACCACCAGCGCAGGTTCAACCGCTCCCTAGTCAGTACATCACGCACAAGATAATCAGCGCCTTCAGCGGCTTGACGTTCGAACATGCCGGAGCCTATGAGATTGAGCTTGTAGTCGGCGGTCGAACCCTTGGTTCCTTGCCGTTCCAAGTGGTCCTCTTGCAACCGCAACCGATGGATTCAGGCGTCGCCTAAACCCACTTTTCAGTCCTTCAATCAACTCTTCAACAAGGCCTTCACCTCGATTGCCTCGGGGTAATACCGAATAAGGTATCGCTTTACGGTTTGTGCTTCTTGTGCGTCGCCTTCGGCAACTGCGGTTTTATATCGCAGCCACAAGCCGATCCAGTTCGAGGGGTCCATCATCAGAGCCTGATTGAGCAAAAGAGTTGCCGAAGGAGTTCGAGAAGAAAGTGAGGGTGCATCGTCACCATTCTCGGTGGTTCGCTGAATCAACAGTCCAGCGGCAGCAAGTGTGGAAGCATTGGTGGAGCTGGCGAGAAGCGCCTTGCCAACCAGTGGGCGAGCTTCATCTATCATCTGTCGTTCTGTCGCATTTTTCAGATACCAGTAAGCCCATAGCGATAAGACCGACGCCATCGAATCATCAGACTTGCTCTTCTCTGCCAGCAGATACGCCTTTGAGAATCGAGCGTTGACCGTCTTCTTTCTTTGATCCATGGTGACGTTGTCAGCCTTGGTCAACTCAGCATCACTGACGATCAACGCGTCATAGGCAAGAGCCTCAGCCGCGGCTTTCAGTTGTTTCAACATCTGGCACCTGCTGGCGAGATCGTGCAACTTCGTGGAGGCCTCTTTCGAATCGTGTGTTTCGTAGTAGCGCCGTTTAATCGAAGCCAGCTCCGCGAGTAGCTTTTGCTCCTGTTCCTTTTCCACAGTTGTCTCGAGGAACATCCTCTGATTTCTGTAATCGAACGTGACGCGGAAGCGGCTCAAAAGTGGATTGCCGATTATAGCGAGCCCGCCGCCCGAGATCAGACCGGCGGATTTTGTTTGCTCCGGTGCGACAGAGAAGACCGGCTTATCTATCAACACGTTCCCTATCTTTATCGATTCGAATTGAATAGCACCTGTGCTGACTGCAAGCCCATCCAAGCCCTTTATATGTCCAACCGGCAAAATCGGTTCCTTCAAAATTTTCTTGATCAAAGACTCGGACACATGGTTGTATGCAGCACCGCTGTCGATCAAAAACGGCACTTTCAACTTGCCGTCGAGAACACCATCGACGGACAAACCGGATATTCCGAGCGCCGGCTTCGTATTGATTACCGCAGCTCGCGGAGGAATTTTGACCTTTGCCGGATCGGCAAGGATCAACTGCTGTTTGTCATAGTCGACAGTGACAAGAAACCGTTTGAGAATATTGGCACCAAGCAATCCAGCCGGTTGAAACTTGAGCTGTGCAGCGAATTTCCCCAGATCTGCAACCGCCACTGGTGTGTCGTTAAATGTAATGTCGCCCAGTTTGAGAGTGCGCAAGTTCATGTAGCCCATGCTCACAGAACCTGATCCGGTTGTTATAGAGAGGCTTTTCGGATTGACCTTGCCGACCGCTCTGGCTGTTGTCCTGTCGATGATAGTTTGCGTCGCGCCGGTATCGACTATGAATGGGCGTGGAGGTTGCCCATTAATACTGAGTCTTGCAACAATTTCGTTGGACGTGTATTCGAAGGGAACAACAATCGGACCTTTTGCCACATCAGCGAACTTTGTTTCTTGAGGCATCTTGAAGATGCTCGAATTCAAGTTGGGCTGAATTTTTATGGAACTCAGGTTGAGGACGCTGACTTTCTTGCCGTCGGAATACTCGATAGCTGTGAATGGCTGCAGAGTGCCTTCGACCATTTTGTAGTTCTCGTAATGGAAGGTCTTTCGGCATTCGGTTCCTTGCTCTACGTCGAATCCGTCATATTCGCTCAGCACCACGAGATTAGAAATCGGGTCGATATAGAAATTGGTGGGCTTACTTCCTTCCACTGGAACCTCCACACCAGGACAAGTTCGACCGTTGATCTTTCTTGGTGGCGCCAGTCTCAATTTGAGCTCAGGATCGAGAATCGTCTCCACGAGCAGGAATCCATGACCAAGGTCATCGCGAATGCGTTGCTCTGTGATGGAATCAGTCGGTGAAACTACGTCACCCTGCTGAATCCAGCATGTTTTGCCGTCGTATCCGGTTATTACCTTCTGTCCCATGTAGGAAACAGATATGCGCTGCTTGCTGCCCTGCGCAATGATCTCGCAGTCGAACGTGTTGGATGAGCCTGATATCGGCGAGATTTGAACAATCTTTCCTATGCCGCAGATCGGCAGAGAGTTGATTCGCCTGATGTTTTTCAGCCCACCCATGGCAGCGACCATCTTTTCAGCCAATCGTTTTGGATCGGCTTCCTGTGGCGCAGCTGCAGTAGCCTGGGGGACCTGAGGTTGCTTTTGAACCTGACTCCCTGGCGCCGGTGAAGTCTTTGGCGCGGCGGAACCATGGAGAAATGGAGAGAAGCTCAGCGACAGCGAGATTACTAGTATTTCAGAGAAGCGGACGAAAGCCTCTTTACTCATGTCTGGTCAGTATCCATGGCATTATAAGAATGAAGGGAAGACAGAGTCATATTATGGCAAAGAGCCTTGGCGGTCGGGTAGAATACTCGAACTTATTTTCGGATTTTTGTGGATCGACGCATTATCAGAGGCGGTGGCGGCAATGCTTGCTGAAAAAAAGAGAGAAAACACTAGAGGTTTGAGCGTCAGCAAAACGGTAGCTGACTATAGACTCTGGCGAGAATCAGTTTTTCAGAATGCCGAAACTACACCGACAATCGGAGTAGTTCCTACTATGGGTGCTCTCCATATAGGACATCAGACACTCATCGAACAAGCAAAAAGGGACTGTGACCTGGTCGTGGTGACGATCTTCGTCAATCCAACTCAATTCGGTCCGGGAGAGGACTTCGACAAGTATCCGCGCACTCTGGAGACGGACCTGGAGCTTTGCAAGAGAATCGGTGTCGACTGCGTCTTTGCCCCATCTGTCGATGAACTTTACCCGGATGGACAAATCATCAGCTCGATTGAACCACCCGAGGAGCTCGTTAACAGGCTCTGCGGCGTTTTTAGACCGGGCCACTTTCGGGGCGTGGCTACAGTAGTGGCGAAGCTGATCAACATTGTTCGTAGCGATTTTGCCTATTTCGGTGAGAAAGATTATCAACAATTAACGGTAGTCAAGAAGCTTGTGAGAGATTTGAATGTGCCGGTCACGATCTGTCCGGTTAAGACTGCCAGGGAGCAGGATGGTTTGGCGATGAGTTCGAGAAATCGTTATCTCACCGAAGAGCAACGTAAGCAAGCTCCTGGACTGCATCAAACGCTTACCGAGCTAAAACGAGATGTTTTTGAGCGAGATGTGCCGATCGAGGATGCCATTAAATCCGGTATCACTAGATTGTCTGATAATTATGGCTTCGCGGTTCAGTATCTTGAAGCGTGTGATGCTGAGACGCTCGAAAACCTTGATGAGAAGCGAACGCCGATGGTTTTTCTGGTTGCAGCCAAGCTTGGTGCTGTCAGACTAATCGACAACCTCGTCGTTCGGTAATCAATAAAACATTACAGTTAGCACTTAGTCGCTCGAGAACCTTGATGCCGAGAGCGAAAACCATCGTTCTCTGGTGGTACTCAAGTTTGGCGCGTCAGGTTAATCGATACCTTCGTCGTTCTTGTTAGTTAATCAAACAACACGATTAGAACTTCACCTGCGATTGCAGGCTTCTACCGGTTTGCGAGAGTTTTGAGTTCTTCTCGTCGAGCAGAAATTGATCGGCGGCGTGCCGGTCGTTAACAAACGCTCTGGCGAAATCACCGCTTTCTATTTGTCGCAGAATTTTTTCCAGCTTTTGTTTCGTGCGTCCGTCTATGAGTTCCGGTCCTGCTAGAGCGGATCCATAACGTGCAGTGCTTGAGATCGAATCGCGCATTCCCGAGAGACCTCGCTCAAAAAGGAGATCGGCGATTAGTTTCACTTCTTTCAAACACGAGATATATGCTAATTCTGGCTGGTATCCGGCTTTCACCAGAGTATCAAAGCTGGCTTTGATCAGCTCGGGTATGCCACCGCATAGTACTGTTTGCTCGCAATAGAGATCTGTAACTGTCTCCTCTTCAAATGATGTCTCAATGGCGCCTGCGCGCGTGCTGCCTATCGCTTTGGCATAGGCGAGACACTTCTGTAGACCTCTGCCGGACTCATTTTGTTTCACCGCAATTAGTGCCGGTACTCCTTTGTTTTCGACGAATAGACTGCGAACCTGCCGCCCAGGGCCAGTTGGCGCTACCAGAAGAATGTCGGCATCGCTGGGTAGATGAATCAATTCGTGATGTACAACAAATCCGTGGGCAAAAACGAACGTTCGGCGTGATGTCAAGTATGGTTCTATTGACATCTGGTAGACTTCGGGAATCTGTTCGTCCGGAAGGAAGATGGCCAGTACATCACAGTTGGTTGCCACGTCCTGGAAACTTCGTGCTTCGAACCCATCTTTAAGACAAAGTTCTCTAGAAGATCCTTCTTCTCTAGTGGCCACGTGCACTGTCAAGCCGCTGTCTCGAAGATTGAGAGCGTGGGCCCTGCCTTGGTTTCCGTAACCCATAATGCCAATCAGAGAATTATTCAACTCGTCGATCTGTGCATCTTTGTCATAGTAAATTTTTGTC
>CAYTDR010000180.1:0-2053 GCA_964436185.1 uncultured Candidatus Obscuribacterales bacterium
ACATCACTGAGATATTAGCTAAGAATGTCGGCAACACCTACAAAGACCGGGACAACATGCAGAGACAAATTCTTGACACGCTCAAGAAGCTGGACTCCGCCGTTGACCCCGGAGACAGGAGGATGCTCGCGGACAAGCTACGTGAGCTTTCAAGAGAGTATCAAACGAAAGAGCAGCTTATGGAGGATGTATCTGTAGAATCGCTTAAACTGCTCATGCCGGACAGGATACAGAGTTTAATTCGGCTGGACAAAGGTGATCGCTGGATGTCCGTGGCTGAATATGCCAAGGGATTCTCGCACCCCGTGATTGCTCCCGATATTAAACGGTTTGGTGAGCGGCGGTGGATCGATCACCCGATGGCCCTTGCTGGAAGAGAGTCTGCTCATTCTGCCAGACGGCAGGAAGTGATTGCCATGTTGCCGGTTCTCTTGGGCGAATATCCGGGAGATGGCTACCTTAATGAGACCCTGCAAGGCGAAAAGGTGAGACTAAGAATCAGTGCTCTGAGCGCCCTTCGCGAGCTTGCTAACAATCAGAAGGCTGACCAATTTCCGGATGTTGCCAGAGAAGCGGTAAAGGCAATAGGCAGCTGGAAGTTTGATCACTATTCAAGTCGAAAAGATAATATCGAGTTCATTCGCAGCCTATTGAGTAGAGAAAAGAATGCACCGCCTGAAGTGCGGAGAGAGGCTGTGGAGCAGTTGATCGTCAATGTCGCGCCAGACATGGAAAAGACGCTCCTCGACCTTGTAGGAAGAGAATATGACAGTGAGATCAATAAACGAATTCGAGAGTTGTTGCTACCCCATCGCAGACTGGACCCGGATTCCAGGCAGTATATCGAGGATTATGAGCTAGCGAAAAAGGAATTGTCTGCTCGATCGATCTCCGGAAACTACCTGACAAAGGCGCCCTGGCTGATTGGGGTTCGCTACCCTTTGCTGGACAGTCAGGCTGTCCAGCGACGGTCAATTGATATCTGGCTGGAATGCATAGGTCAAAGCTCGAGTGATCCTGATATCGCCCAGAGGCTTGGACGCGGCTATAAGTGGCTCGGTTATGCCGCGCTTGATGGCATAATAGGCACCGGATTTGGAGAGGAGAAGTTGCGCGACGCGCAGATCGCGGCTGACAAAGAGAACAATGTTACCAAGGAAAAGCTGGCCGCTGACGCTAAAGGAGCGGATAAGGCTGTTTCCGATGATGCTCGCAAGATCCTTGTGTTTACTATTCTTTCCAACGGCAGGCCGGCGAAGAATCCTGATACCATGATTCAGTTTTCGGTCAATACACTGAAAGAGGCTTGTCAGGCTGACCCGGCAGCTCGCTCCAAAGACCTCGGCTGGGCCGTCAAGCTGTGCCTTATGCATCAGCCGATGTTGAGCACCACCCATAGAGAGCAGCTTCTTGAAACTCTCAAGATTTTGAAGCCAGGAGAGTTCAAAGATGGTGTCACCATAGAAGATGCCGCTATTGCTACGGCCGGTGCGCTGGAAATGAGCCTCGGACAGAATCGGAGTGAGAATGCCAAGTTTCAAAAGGACTGCATAGAGTATCTCAAGCAGTTGAAGGTCAAGAAAGTATTACCCATTCTCGAGGCGATAGCCAACTCCGACGATCTGGAGATGAAAGACGATTCAGTCGTTGCCAGCGCTCGAGCGGCTGTACGTGCCTTGCGAGACGATACCTCAAGTGTCGAGGCGGAAGTCAGGGAAGCCCTCAAGGGTAAGAAATTCTCCGTAAGCGATTTGCATCAGCAGCTGAAAGAGAAGCTTGCAGCAGGTAACGCGGACAATGTAGTACGCGCTATTTATATGGATGCAATAAACTCGCCTATCAGCTCCAGTGCCGACACGCGTGCGCAGACTTACATTGCCATCATATCTGATGTCAATGAGAGCGAGGTAGTGAGACTTGCCGCGGCAAAAATCCTGGCGCAGTCTAAAGAGCAAATGCTGAGGATCGTGGCTGCGGAGTTCCTGATTCAAGAGAAGCAATGTGGCAGCCGGCAGGGCGACAGAGAAGAAGCTCGATCCAGTCTGAAGGCGAA
>CAYTDR010000180.1:2063-10882 GCA_964436185.1 uncultured Candidatus Obscuribacterales bacterium
TGGACATAAAGGCTGGCGATGCCAGATTGGCTCTTTTGCGCAAATGTCTTGCCAGCGAAGACAGTGCAACAAGAATCGATGCAGCTCAACACTTGCTGCGGAACGGTACCAAAGAGGACAGGCAGTGGGCGGTCGAGCATGTCGCTGTTTTGGCTCATTATGGCAGGCGTGGCGCAGATCGTTCAGAAGCGCAGAAGCTTCTGAAAAGTCTCACTGATAAAGCCGCTGCGTTTTATCAGAGCGGTGACGAGACCCTCGTGAAGCACGCGACAGAGCGAGCGCTACGCTTGCATAGCGAGGAGCGGAAGTCGGCGGTGGCACCGGGTACGGTGACGTTTGATGCCCTGGACAAACAGCAGTCCGTCGACAGAGTCGCGCAGAGAATGCTCGACGATTCGACGAAATCCCTCCAGATTTACCATTATGATTTCTTCACTGGTGACTACGATCTCCTCCCTGGTCACTCTTATCACAATAAGTGGTACTGGAGAGGGCGCGAGGAGTGGTTGAGGACTTCCAATATAGCTAAACAGGCCGGTTCGGACCTGGCCGACAATGCTGGAGCAGCGGCATGGAACGTCAACTGCGGTGTTCAGTACGTCTTCTCGTTAGGTGGCAACCTGTGGGATCGTAGCGTTCCGTCTGAAAGACCCGACTGGATGAGGTCGGAGTTCAGTCGGCAGGCCAAGGTGGATGCCGTCCGTCAGTCGGTGACAGACGAGCGAACTACCCAGTGGCGAAATTTGCTTAGCAAAGCAGCGGAGGCTGGTGGGTCCAAAGAGAGAATGGCTCTGGCCTATATTTGTATCTCCAACGGTATGCCATTTTCATCAGATGAACGTGAGGCATTTGCACACGAGGCAGCTATGAAATTGGCAGAGGTTTGCAAAATGCAGGTTGCCGATCGAGGTGCATTGCGCAATGTCATTGGCGCGTGCCTCATGGACCAGCCAGGGCTTCACCCTACCACCAGGCATTATCTGCTCAATGCATATTGTTCCATGTTGAGTAAGGAGGATGGAAGCTTAGGTGGTGAGGAGGCAGCAATAGTCTTTGCCAAGGCGCTTGATGCAGAGTTGAAGGTGATGCCGGTGAAGGGCATGCCATGGTTCGATCAGAAGTTGCACGAATCAAGCACGAGCTATCAGAAAGCCCTGCTGGCGCGGCTGCAGACTTTGGGACACAGGAAGGTTACACCTGTGCTCGAGGCAATCTCTGTGCACCATCCTACCCAGGAGATCAGAGAATGGGCAGAGCAGCTTGCATATAAATTCGCTGACCGCCTGAAGGGATATCCTCCCTCGAGGTTTACTGGAGAACCGCAATCAACCAAGGAAAGAACGGTTCCTCAAGACGAGTTGCTGAAGTGGCGAGCGGAGCGGCTGAAGACCATTGCATCACAAACCGATCATGGCGAGATCGTTAAGGGCATCCGTTCTGCGGCTTTCGAGATGCCTCTTGGAGGGTCGGACGATCCCAGAAGAACTTCTATGCGAGCCTTTCTCAAGCACAACCATCCACTCGTGAGGATGGCCGCGGCCGAGTTCCTTCTTTCAGGAAAGGAACAAGATGATCCGGATCGGAAAACGGCTTTTGACACTCTGACCAAGCTTTATTTGCATGGCAGCACATCCTGGTACCGATATGACGCTTACGGAATTCTTGCCGAGAAGAGGCCTGACGGTCTGGATGTGAGAGACAAAGCTGATTCGAAGATTTACAGCGAGGAGGCAAGAGCGGATCGGCTGCGCAGCCAAATTGAAATTTACGAAAAACATCACGGTCTGGAAAGCGCTCAGGTTGGTCAGGCGCTTCGCGAATATGCAGAGTATCTCAGGCAAACTGGCAATGCAAGAGACATACCGAAAGCGCAGGAGCTCGAGACAAGAGCCGGTAACATTACGGTGAAGCTGTTCAACGATAAGCTCTTACAACATGACAAGAAGATAGAGGAACTCGAGAAGTTCGATCGCGAGACCCCTACTAATACTACATACAATGCATTGGTCAAAGGTCGCAATGAACGTGCAAAGACGTTGCACGGGTTCTCTGAATTCTTGAAGACTCGCGATCTGCCGGGAGATGCTGAACAAGCCCGGCATCTCATGTCACGGTATTTTGGCGAGATGGACGCTGCATGGAGTGACCATTTGCAGCGGTACGAGAAGCGCATGCAGGCTCCACCCACAATACCGGATCTAGAAGGATTGGCCGGCATCAAGTGGGATTATGCAAAATCAATCAAGGGTAGTCCAGAGTTAAAGGTGAAAGCGGAAAAGTTGGAGTCCGAGGCACGCGCTGCCATGATCACCAGCTGGGATATTCGAGTAAGCACCGTAGAAGCAGGGATTCGCTCCGGTGAAAAGACTAAGGCTGATCTGGCTGCTGTTTTGCAAGCAAAGGGCAAGTTCCATCGAGCGCTTGGTGAGTTCGACGTGGCAGAGCGGTTAGAGAGACAAGCCGTCGATAGTACGGAGCAGGCGTGGCTCGATCGAATAACACTGCTGAAGCAGCAAAAGGGTCAGATCAGTGGAGTCGACTTCGGGAAAATCGTGATGGAACTCGACGGTTATGCTAAGTTCCTGAGAGAGCGTAACTACACTGGTGATAAAGAGAAGGCCGAAGCAGTTCAGAAGGAGGCATTCCTGCAAAACGAGCAGGCTCATCTGAAACACATAGAAGATATGCGCAATCAGGCGGGCTCAGAACCGACTGCCGAAGTCGTCAGAGCTTACACGGGCTATCTCAACCATCTCAGACATAGAAACTGGGACGGTGATGATAAACGAATCAAAGAAGTGGAAACGAAAGTGCTCGAGCTTGGTGCCACAGTTCTGAAAAGGCTGACAGATGCTGATCCTATCGATGGGGAGACGAACAAGCGATTCTGGGATTTTGCTCAAGCGCTCAAGGAATCCGGTGATTCAATGCCGGGTGCCAAACTCCAGTCATTCGCGGAAATTCACCGACCGGTAGGAAAACAAGCAGTGGCACGGCGGTTCTCCGCGGACATCGAAGAGCGGCTCTTCGCTAAGTCCGTAGATTGGACTGAACGACAGCACGGAAAAGTCAGTGTTCAAGCCGCTGACGCTTACAGAAGGTATGCTCGCTTTCTCAGCACTAACGCTTTTCAGGGCTCCGAGAGCGATGCCAGCAGACAGTGGCGGTCCCGGAAATTTGAGAACCTTGCCGATGAGATGGGCATGAAGTATTGGAATCACCAGCTGGAGATTGCCAGGCAAGGCGGCGATCTGGAACGTCAAACGCTGTCTTTATTCGCGCTCCTCCGTCATAAAGACAGGGAGACCGAGGGAGATGAGGTCGACAAGATTGGCAAGCAATACAGGGATGCAGCACTGAGGCTTTGCGAGACTGAGATTGCGCGAATTGAGAAAGAATCCGGTAAGGATGCTCGTGAGCTGATTCCTGTCTTGGCCGCATACGAAACGTTACTTGGGAAATGGGACTATCAAAAGTACGGTGCCACCGATGACGATGCGCTGAGGGCTCGCGCGATCAAGACTCGAGTCGAGGGGCTGGAGAAGCAGTATACAACCAACGCCTGGGTGATGAGAGATTCGGCGCCACTTTTCTATGGGATTAAAGAGGCGTTTTCTTCTCCTGACGATTTTGTGCGGGCCGAGAAGAAAGTAATGAGCTCTGAGAAGAAATCTGAGCAGGTTGTTTGGGAAGAACCTTCATTGCCAGCCGAGATCGCTAAGACCGTCGGAGAACAGTTGAGAGAATCGTACGAGCAGGCTCTCAGGAGCGGTATCGCTGACAGTGCCGTCTTGCGGGCTATAGAATCGCATGTTCCTGAGAAACGAGATCTGTTACGCCAGATACTGAAGGACCAACTGGAAAATGAAAAGTCCTACAGCAGGCTGGATACGACGGCTTTTGCAAAGCTAGTGGCAGAAAGCAAGGAGGGCTCCCTGGAATCGCTGCGCGTGATTAAGGATTACTTGAAGCGTGGTGCTCTGGACAATTACTCGCTCGATAAATTTCTGTCCAAAGATGTGGAGTCGCGAAATTGTCTTGGCCGCGTCCTCGGCAAGTATCAGTTCAGTGACTATTACGTGCTGAATTTGCTTGAGCATGGAAACAAATCTCTCAACGCCATCTTTGACTCCAAGCTGGCTCAAAGCGATGTGGAAGCCTTAATTCAATCCTTCTCAGACGTGCCAGCCGTCATGGAGAAGATTGGTGGTCTGATCACCCTCGAGGAGATCAGACAACTTTCCAGTAAATCAGTCTACGTTGGTGGAGGAGTCGAAAACCTACTGTTGCATCCTGATGCAACCAGGGACTTGGTGAAAAAGACCGTGTCCTCGGCTATGACCGATGACACGTTAGAGCTCTTCTACATAGGCTCAGGACTTGAGCAGAAGATATTGAGCATCAAAGAGTTCGAGCGTGTTCTCGACATGCCTGCTGCAGAACGCTCACTTATAAATCATTTGCTCGTCGAGCGAATTCACTATGAACGGGGTGACCGCAAAGACATATCATTAGCGCTGAGCAATGAGCAATGGCGAAAGGATCTGGCTGGCCTGGTGAAATCCGACTTGCTTTCCTTCCGCCAGCTGACTGCCGATTTACTGCCGTTGCGTAAGTCTCATCCGGCTTTGATCAATCTGCTTCAAGATCAACTCTCGGCTGTCACAGGGACTGATCAAAAGATTTCTCCTTTGACGGTTGCCGCGCTCATCCGCGAAGCCCAGAATGATCGGCTTCCCAACGAGCGAATCAGGCTCTACAGAGCAGCTCTTCAACTTGGCAAAGTTACCGCAGATGAGCTGCATTCCGGGTTGACCGGTGGTAACAAGGAGAGAGTCCAGTTCGAAGCGAGTCTCAGAGCGACCATCACAGCCGATCAGCTCCTGGAGCTTAGGAATAATGAAGTATTTAATGAACCTCCGGAGCCGGAAACTGCACCACTACCGCGAGCCAGTCTTTCTACACCGGAAGTGGCACCAGATCCACGAGCGATTCCAGCGCCAGTCGAGCTTGCACCTGTGCCGTCAGAGGTTAAACCTGCACCAGTAGCCGTTACCCTTACCTCAGCGGCAAATGTTACCGTTGTCACTGCACCGGCTGCGGTTGCGGTTCCGCTGGTGCAACCACTACTATTACCGGATGCGTCCACCCCCAAGCCGGCCGCACCGGCAGCCTTAGTGGCAGAATACAAGCCGGCACCGCCTGCGGATGTGTCTGT
Organism: uncultured Candidatus Obscuribacterales bacterium; assembly: GCA_964436185.1. Taxonomy (GTDB): domain Bacteria; phylum Cyanobacteriota; class Vampirovibrionia; order Obscuribacterales; family Obscuribacteraceae; genus CAYTDR01. Next base: position 7,282 of record CAYTDR010000180.1, read on the forward strand.
CTGCGAGTATAAGGCAGTTCCGGAGACCAATCCTTCTTCGCCCCTCGAGCTCAAACCCGCCACATCTGATCAACCATCCGGCCCACGAGACAAAGGCAAAGACGACTCCTTGCTAGCCCAAGCGTCGTTCGGTTCCCTCATCGCGTTTGCCCTTTTGCTTGCCCGAAAAACAAACGATGGTAGCAAAGAATCGCCTGGCAAAGCAGACTCGAAGCCATCTTCCTCCGCAGGTCCTGTATCCACAGTCCCTGCTCGAGGAGCCGAGGTAGCTCCACGTCCAGGTGTTGCAGCTCCGGGAGGCGCTGCAGTAGACGCTCTGCCCTCGTCCGATCATGTGGCCGATCGTCCGCTTGGAAGCTATCACGTTCTTCCTGAGGGGTTCGACGAGACTGTCCGCAAGATCAACGACAGTGTCAGGGAAGTCTTTAAAGGTATGACCCGCGATCAGTGGGAGCAGCTGGATGAGACCGCCAAAAAGGAGCTTTCTTTCGAGGCAGCTCAGCGGATACTTCCACTGATGAAAAAGATCGCTGCCACGCTGGGAATGCCTCCCGAGATAGCCAATCTAAACTCGATCGAGTTCGACTCTTTGACCAACGCATCCGGACTCTTCCGTACTAACGACGGCAGGATAGTCTTCGATATCCTTGGTGAGTTTCACGCAAACACGGCTTTTCATGAGCTGGTGCACAAAATGCGATGGCTTGACATGAAGGCAGCTCTGGCGGTTGATCCCGCCGGTTTTCGGCTGGCCTTCCTGGAAAGTTGCATGGCTGGAGTCGGGAAACCGGGTCGGCTGACAGACGGCAATCGATTGTTGAGCCGGCACGAGTTCACCAATCGCGCTGTAATACCCGAGTTTCAGCAACATGTTCGACAGTATGTGATGAAGACAATGCATCTCAACGGTCTACTGCCGCTGTCGGCAGTTCCTCCCGAGCAGCCATACAGTAGAGAACTGATTGAGGAATTTGGCTCCTCCGATATTGTCGACCACGAGCTACTCAGGGAAGCACGCGCCTTTCAAGAGGCGCTCAAGTTCCTCGTGGACATGAGCCCCGATTCGCCGTCCCGGAAATACATCGAGGCCAGAAAGCAATCGTATCGAACATGGATGGAGAATACCAGCGGCGAGACTTTGGTTCGCCTTGCGATTCATGAGGTTTTCGAGGCTCACAAAAAAGCGATGGGTGCAGAGGCACCATTCAATGCGCACGATCATGTCGATCAAATCAGCAAGCGTTTGCTCGAGTTGACAGGGAAAGGCGAGACTCCTGGTGTGAAGGTGTCACTCGACTTCATTCGCCAGGTAATAAAGGAAGGTCACAAAACGCTTAGCGCCGACGAAGTCGTAGACGCCAAAGAGCTGGCGTCCCGTTATCAAAATCGGCTTCCCGGCAAGATCGTAGAGAATCTCGAGCAACGAAACAGGTCACTGGCTTTTAATCCGTTGGTTCAGAAGCTGCTCAAGGGTGCCGTCATCGATCGCACCGGCCGCGGTATTGCAGGAAAACCCGAATACGCTTTCTCAACTGACGAAATTGCCGCTCGCAAAGGTGATGTAGCAGAGCGCGCAAGGCGGATTCATAAACAGATCCGGGAGCAGGGCGAGAGCGGACCTGCTACGGACGAGCTGAAACGAACATTCTCTCAACTAGTCGACTATTTGAAATTGTCGACCAAGCAGCAGCAAATCAACGACGCAGTCATTGCAGGTGAATTCAGCAAAGCTAAACAGTATGCTAAAGAACTCGTGCCAATGCTCTCAGGAGACGTGCACGGCAATGCAACATTTGTCGATTTCCTGATCAATTCGGATCTTGTCGGTCAGAATGACCTCAAAGGTACAGCATTCGACGGCTTCCATTACGAGGACGGCAGGGCCAGGGCAATAGCAATGGACCGCTTGCGCACCAGACCAGGCTACGGTGGCGCACTTATCCGAGGCTCGAAGCCAGCGGTTTTGGGTACGGAATACACGCTGAAGGAGCCGATAGAGCTTGGTCTTAAAACGCCTGGAGAGACGAGAATCCACACTCTCATAGTGACTGAGAAGGGTGAGGTGCTTGTCCTCAATCAAGACGGAAAGAACTTTCATCACACAGATCCGTTTGAGCATTTCTGGCCTGGTGATTTTGAGAAGGACTTGGCTAGTATCTTTAAAGGCGACGCCAAGGATGCGGGTAAAGCCAGGGCCGAACTGGCGGCGGACTATCTCAGGCAACTTTCCCGGCAAGAGCTGGAGAAGAAGGCCGGCAAAGGCATAATCCAAATTGGTCCGGCCTCTGCTGTCGGCGCCAGGAGCGAGACCTCGCCAGATTTCAGTCGGTTGGATCTGAAGTCTAACCCGAGAGCTGCCACCACCGATCTTCCTGCCGTGGACAAACTAGTTGTTGAAATTCTGGCAGGCCGTCATGAAGTTACTCGAACGGCTTTAGCCGCCGGTAGCACACCTGGTGACGTAACAACGCGTGCAGCCGCAGAGAGCGTGGATAAGTTCAACGGTCTGGTCGAGCGATTCAACCGACTTGCGACTCTTGGTGAGGTTTCGCCACAGTATGCCGAGCAGCTCAAGAACTTTATCGATGCGAAGTTCTCTCCAGTAAAAACCGCTGGTGTGCCAGTTTTGCGGTTTATTGAGATACCGCCTCCGGTGGCACGAGCGGCGCCGGCAGATCGCTTTCTATCTATTGTCCCGCCAGCAGCAACTCAGCAATTCGAGCACTACCGGCCGCCTAGCGGACTGCGACAGAAGCTGTTTACCATTCAAGACCTGGTAACCGAGGTAGGCGATTTCTCCCACGATCAGCTAGCGAATCTTCCTCTCGAAAGACTGGCCGAATATTCGGAGCTGTTCTCGGCGGACCAGTTGGCAGGTCAGCAACCTGAGAATCTTCGCCAGCTGGCGGCGAAAATCAAAGAATCAATCGACCAAAGATTGAAACAAGGTATTACTGGTGAGGCTGAACCGCTGGCAAAGGCGTTGGATAAGATTAACTCGCTTGTCCAGGCTTTCAATGAAGCGGCTGAGCTAAATGGCAAGAGTTTCAACAAGTCGATACCGTTGTCCGCACAGGATGCTTGGAAAGCGGCATTACTGATGAGAGAGCGCGGCTTGACTAAAGAAGCTGCTGTTGACCTTGTAGCGGACGTTAATCGAATACGAACCCAGTTGACCGACAATGTCAGTTTGTCAGACTCAGTGAGAGTCTGCCAGATCGCTAAAGATCTTCAAGTGACAAACTTCAAAGACGCTTACGATGTTTTGCAGCAAGCTCGGGAGATTCATCACTCCAACTCGCATGTAAGCATGGAACATGCTATAGAGGCAGCTTCGATCGACTATGTCTTGAGGCATTCGCAGCAGCCGAGGTATTTTGACAACGCTTCGTTGTTGGAGATGGCCAGCAATTCGAGGGCCCTTCCGCAGCGTCTGAAATTGGGTGCGAATGAGGTGGCTGCCGCTGCCCTGGCAGCAGATCAATTTAAGACCTTGTATGAGAACCTGATGAAGCAACCTGCTGATGTTCGTGCGCAGCTTCCGGTGCTCGATCTCACTGCATGCACATCTATGGTGGAAGTGAGAGATAAGTTAGAGTCG
>CAYTDR010000181.1:0-5704 GCA_964436185.1 uncultured Candidatus Obscuribacterales bacterium
CGCTTGTGGTGAAAGTCCCCGAGCGACGAGGCTGCGCATCTCGACCACGTCTCCTTCGCAAGCGGCCCAACAAAGCGCGAACCGTCCGGCAAGACGTGCTTCCGTAGCGCTCTGCCGGGGGTCTATGCGCATATCGGACATACCCACCATACTGTCGAAGGCGTGAAACTTGAAGCGCTTCACCAAAAGTTTGCTAAACTCTACCCCTCTTACGCTGTTCCCCAGCTCATCGAGGCGCGGCGACCAGACTGCCATCCCACACAAGTTTGGTACTACAAGAATTATGCCACCAGATACGCCACTTTTTGCCGGTATGCCGACTGTGAAAGCGAACTCACCGGAGAAGTCATACATCCCGCATGAAAGCATGAGAGACAGACAATGCTTGACGTGATCAGGTCTGAAAACTTGTACGCCAGTAAGCGGGCAAAGTCCACCGTTGGCAAGCGTAGCGGCGATCGTAGCGAGCGCTCTTGTAGTCACTTCGATCGAGCAACATTGAAAATAAAATTCGAGAACATCGAGAAGATTGACGTCCGGAGGGAAGGCTTTCTTTTCACGCATGAAGTATCCCAGCGCGAAGTTTCTATCGGCTGTCTGCCGCTCTGAGAGATACACTGCATTGTTGAAGCCAATCTTGGCTCCCCCTGCAGCTTCTCGCCACTTCTCCATAACAAAATCGAACCGATCCGAAGCGGGCGCACCTCGCTTGATCATGGCACAGCACATGATGGCACCGGCATTGATCATCGGATTGTGCGGCAATCCCCAGGCGTTGAGAGTGAGCTCGTTAAAGGTCTTCCCGCTGGGCTCTCGGCCCACGTACTGGTGCAGATTCTCCTCGCCCATTTCCTCCATCGCAATGCAATACACCATCGGTTTAGAGCAGGACTGAACACAATACGAATCATCCGCTTCCCCGACGGAAAACCGCTGCCCATCGATGGTGCAAACTGAGACAGCAAATTTCTCAGGATCCACACGTTCCAGCTGCGGGATGTAGGTGGGTAATTTGCCGCCGCGCGACTCTTTTACCAGATCATAAATCTGCGTTAGCTCCGAAGAGAAATGCTCGAACTGCGGTATGACGAGCTTTCCGGATAGCACTTGCTCAAACAGCGAGGGCGAAAAATCCTGCAGCGCGTTGAACTCGTATTCGGAGATCTGCTCAGGCGCTCTGGCAATGGCAGCTATCAAGCGGGCGGCTCTCGGGTCATCAGCAAGAATTCCGCTTTCGGAGAATTTGGACAACAACAAGGCGCGACTGACAAATCCCTCTTCGCTAAATGCACGGAACAATCCATGAGAATCTGTTGGCATGTTCTCCCTCTCCTCGGGTCTCCCATCTCGCACGGCGAGCGCTCCACTGGCATTTTATCTTCAGCATTAAACAGGCAGGCGCCATCTCCACTATACCCGACGACGCTACCTATATCGCACACTCTGTGTGACAGGCTACAGTTTAGCTTTTTAGCAAGCAGGGAGAATAAAGAAAGAACCTGACAGGACAGTTGTCAAGCCACTGAGGTATCTGCGAGATTCACGGCGAGGTGCAACTAAGTCGCCAGCGGTTCAACGTGATGATGCGCTCGTTTCTGAGCAGTGGAGTCATGCTGAATTATTGTCAGCAGCGAAAGTAATCAATTGCCAGGGCCAGACCCACCGCTATCGCTTTTGAGACTGCTTCGGAATCGCCCAGATGGTAGTGGAGATGAGGATTGACAGATGAATACCATTACACCGAAAGACAAGACCTACGACATATTGAAGCTCGACGAAGGCGTGCCGGTGAAGATGTGGACTCGTGGCGTGTCGATTGAGAAAGAGGCGGAGCAGCAACTCATCAACATCACCAAGATGCCGTTCATCTACAAGTGGGTGGCCGCTATGCCTGATTGTCACTGGGGAATAGGTGCAACCGTCGGCAGTGTCATACCCACAAAAAAAGCAATTATTCCGGCTGCCGTAGGAGTGGATATCGGATGCGGAATGGTGGCCGCCAGGACGAGTCTTTCCGCAACGGATCTGCCCGACAATTTGGCACCAATTCGTGCTGCCATAGAGAAAGCCGTTCCTCACGGACGAACCAATGACGGCGGCCCTGGAGATCGGGGAGCCTGGTCCAATCCACCGAAGTCTGTGGAAACTGCATGGACAGAGCGGTTCATGCTTCACTCCGGCTCAAGAGGAGTCGGCAATCAAATCGGTCGATACTTCATAGAGTTGGCGAAAAAAGACATGGAAACATGGTTGATCAATCTGCCGGATGCCAACCTCGCCTATCTTCCTGAAGGTACCGAGCACTTCGATGAATACTGGAAGGCTTTGATGTGGGCGCAGACTTACGCGCGCACCAACCGCGATATCATGATGCATTCGGTGGTGGAGGCGGTGCGGAACTGCAACTTGCCTGAATTCGAAATTACATCCGAAGTGGTCAACTGCCACCACAACTATGCTGCACTAGAAAATCACTATGGCACGAACGTTTACGTGACTCGCAAGGGAGCGGTTCGAGCGCGGAAAGGAGATCTTGGAATTATTCCGGGCTCTATGGGCACCCGCTCATACATTGTCGAAGGGAAAGGCAATCCGGAGAGCTTCAATAGCTGCTCTCACGGAGCAGGCCGAGCAATGTCTCGTGGCGACGCGAAGCGCAAGTTCACGCTGGAAGATCACATCAAGGCGACTGAAGGGATTGAGTGCCGCAAGGATATCGATGTTATCGACGAGACACCGCTGGCATACAAACCGATCGATGCTGTCATGGAAGCGCAGAACGATCTGGTGGACATTCGCCATACTCTTCGACAGGTAGTGTGCGTGAAGGGATAGTCAGCTCGGCGCAACGCTTCTCACTGTCTGCCTTCTGAAACAATCATAACTAAAGCATGTGAACTATTTCGATTCGGTCAGATGACCTGGCGATTTTGAAGCTGACAAGCGTTTCAATCGATTCTCCGACAGTGTTCGATAGCTAGGCAGTTTGGAACTGTTTTTAAGCGCATCTGAATAGAATCGCCTGGCTTGCTGCGGTCTTTTGAGCTCAACTGCGATATCGCCGATGCGGATCGCACATGCGACAGTGAGATACTTAAAATCAGGGTAGGCTTTCCGGATCCTTTGCAATACGAGGATTGCACCATCTTCTTTGCGCCAGTCACTCAATGAATTCAACGTATATTGGTCAACCGGTCTGTTCTGAAGTATCAGATCGCAATATTCCATGGACTTTCGCGGCAGTCTCGGACCGTAAAGATGACGCAGCTCATTGCATACGCTGTACGAAAACGACCTCGGATTCTGTTTAATCCAGCCCTCGAGCTTCTTGATTTTTTGAACATCGTTGTCTCCGCTGGCAATACCAGCTCGCTGGTAAGCCTCGTCCTGGGATGGATTTATTGGCTCCTCGCGTATTCCGGAAGATTCCACGTCCGCTTCCACTTCTTTTTCATCGAGAGCCGGGCTGGCAAAGTTCCAATCGTCGACCTGAAGTCCAATCTTCTCCGTTTTCATCAACGGGATTATCACTGCAACCGACACAACACTTGCAAGCACGATCGCGCTCCCGATAATCAGACGACGTTTGAGGCCGGCATTACTAGACACCGCTTTTGGTGTCAAGAAAATCGAACTGGCTTGATCTGCAGTGGCAAGCTCCTCCGCCAGCGCCTGCAGATCGGCGCTGAGCTCTTCGACAGTTTGATATCGCGCATCTGGTTCAAAGGCAAGACAACGCTCCACGATTCGAGTAAGTTTGCCTGGAAGAGAGTAGGAGGAAAAATCGAGTCGAGGAGGAGTTTTATTTGTGCGCAGGTTCAATGTTTCAAGCGCGGTCGCCCCGGCCAATGGAACAGAGCCCGTCAGCACTCGATGCATAATGCATCCCATCGAGTAGATGTCCGAGCGCTTGTCCAGCTTCTCTCTTCCTGCTTGCTCCGGACTCATGTAAAACGGACTGCCAACAAGCTCCCCGGCGTTCGTCAGAGTTTGCTCCAGGGAATCATTGGTCGCCTTAGCGAGACCGAAATCGACGATTTTGACCAGTTCCCCAACTGTCTCTCCCACCAGAATTATGTTGCTGGGCTTCAAGTCTCGGTGTAGAACTCCTCGACTGTGAACATGCGCAAGCCCCTGGCAGATCTGCAAAAATATCTTGAGGCTCTCATCCAGAGGTAGCCGCTCTCTCTGCTTAATGAGAATCTCCAGTGTTTTACCATCCACGAACTCCATCACCATGTAAGGCCTGTTTTTAGAGGTCACCCCGAAGTCCAGGACAGTCACAAGGTTAGGGTGATTGAGGCTGCTTGCCACCTTTGCCTCGCGCTGAAATTTAGCCATTTCGCGGGAATCGTGATTGGACAGGAGTACTTTTATCGCGACGATCTTATCCAGGTACGTGTCGCGCGCTCTATACACCACGCCCAGACCACCGGAACCAAAGCAACTGTCGACGACATAGCGTGAGGGAATGTCTTCATAGACCGGATTGTGCGTATCTTCCAATCAAGACTCTCCAACGCTTTAGTCGAAAACTTTCACCATGGATGCAGCTAAGAGACATTCGTCAGGATTCAGGCAGGTCTGCAACGCAGGATGGTACCACTATATGGTAGCATCTCGAGCGTATCGGCACCGACCTGCCGCACTGCAGGGTCAGTGGCAAGCTCGATCCGCTGGGTTTGCAGCAGAATTTCGCTCTTTAAGGTTCGACTTTCGTTGCTGTTGTTCGCAATCAATATTGCATCGCCAACGCGCAACATCAGCAGAGATGCTTGATCATCGGCCATGACAATTTGGCGATGCCAGAGCTCGTCGGCTCCGTGCCTCCAGGCTATCAACGCTCGATAGAATGCGAGAAGCTCGGCATCTTGTTCTGCCCAGCTCATCGGCAATCTGGCTTCCTCGAGCCTTCCCACTCCAGCACGCTGAGACATCCCGATCTCGGTTCCATAATAAACGACCGGAGGCAAAGGAAGCGTAAACTGATAAAGAGCTGCAAGTTTCAGCTTTCTCTTGTCTCCTCCCGTCAGCCAGATGAATCGATTCATATCATGATTGTCCAGAAAAGATGGACCAATCATTTGCCATGGAAGGTAGCTGAGATGGCGTTCCACACTTAGAGCAAACTCGCTGGTCGGCATTGACCCCGCGGCGAAGTAGGCTCGCATCAGCTCGGCCAGACGAAAGTCCAGACATCCGTCGAGACGACCGCAGTAAGAGGCAATCTGATCGGGTGGCTGGGTCACTTCGCCGATGAGGACGGCATGCGGATACTTAGCGCGCACCTCATTCTTAAAATGCGACCAAAACAAATGACTCAGCCCATGCGCATGGTCGAGGCGAAAGCCGTCGCAACCTAATTCGAGCCAGCTCAATGCCCGTTCAATCAAAAACTTCCGAACCACTGGATTATCAGAGTTCATAATCGGCATGTCCGGAAGGTTGTAATAGCAGTCGTAGGTATCAGGCCACTGCCTGAAGCGAAACCAGTTGACGTAAGGACTATCGCGATTTGTCCTGGCTTCCTGAAAGATCGGATATGAAGATGACACATGGTTGGCAGCGAAGTCGAGAACGAGCCGCATATTTCGCGCCTTGCAGCCTGCCACCAAAACGTGGAAATCGTCCATACTGCCCAACCTGGGCTCGACGCTTCCATACTCTGTGGTGTCATAGCCGTGATGAGTCGGACTGGCAAATA
>CAYTDR010000181.1:5714-10855 GCA_964436185.1 uncultured Candidatus Obscuribacterales bacterium
GCCAAACGCAATTCACGCCCAACCCATGAACATAATCCAATTTGCTCGTGATACCATTTATGGTGCCACCGCATATCTCGAACAAATTTTCAGTCTGCCTGAATACTTGCCCGGGAGAGGGAGAGAATCGGTCGGGTAGGATTTGATAAATAACGGCAGCCTGAAGCCATGACGGACTGCCACTCGAGCCGACGAAGTATCCGTACACTTCCGCCCGTGCGGGCCCGTTTATAAGCGTGCCAGGGGCGCTCACACTTGACTGAGAGTGCTCGATTGACACCAGCGGATTCGCATGTTGCTCCGCCATTGGCAGACTTGTCCCACTACCACCTTCATCTCTTTCCCAGTCGACACCGGTCAAATGTGCCGGCGGCATCGTATATGGTGACCACACTGCCACCCCATTGATGAGCGAGGCTTGAACGGCATATTGAACTAAAGTTCCCTTTGGAAATGCGGGAATGACAGCTGCCCACTTCTCAAAGTAGTTCCAGGCGAGCGGGCTCCACTCAGTGCTTTTGCGAGTCATCGAAACGCTTTGAACGTGAGCTCCCTTATCCAATGGACTCGAGCCATCAATCGAATAGTACAATCGGGCTTCTCGAATCGAAATATCCACACCCGCAAGCGCAGTAATCTCCACTTCGGTGTCATCCTGAGGTTCCGCCGGTGCTGTCCGTTTATCGTGATAGAAACCACAAAGCCTCTCCAGAGCGAACTCTTTTCGCCCCTCATCAGTCGAGAGCCGCCCGAACAACATCTCCATCAATAGTTTCGCCTTGTTGAGTAACTAAACTGAATTGCAGAGTCGTTGCACGGCAATTCGCAAAAGACAGTCTACCAAATACACCATGAGGCTCGCCCTTCAGGATACAGCCACCGGAAGCGGCATAGCACACGATGCGCTGCACCGCTAGAGCGCCGATGTTCGCCACCAACTCAAGTCGGCTCACCGATCCAATGCAGAAAGACTCCGAAAAAGTAACCGATTCGGTCGCCGCTCCCAATTCATAATGAACTCCCAGGCTTGTGATACGATCCATTCCAATATTGTTTCAAATCGATTTCCGTCCTCGAGTGGGGTTCTGCGCCATGACAACAGCCGTTTTGCAGAGAACTGAGACCATTGTGGAAGCTGATGCTCCGCGCCATTTGAGCGATGCGAGCTTGCAACCTAGAGGAAGAGTATTCCCCAGCCCTCGCAGGTGGAAGGACCAAATCCTTTATCAGATCCTTCCCGACCGCTTCAGCGACGGTTCCGAAAATACCAGACCGCTCTTCGATCCAAGTGAACCACACAAGTATCAAGCGAAAGACAAAGCTACCTGGATGTCATCCGGAACCCGGTTCGTCGGCGGAACTCTCAAGGGCGTGATCAGCAAACTCGACTATCTCGAGGGATTGGGAGTAACGGGACTCTGGCTCAATCCTCCCTGGAAACAAAGGAATGAGCTGCAAACATATCACGGCTATGGGATCCAAAACTTCCTGGAGATTGACCCCAGATTTGGTACCAGACAGGATCTTCGAGATTTGGTCGACGGTGCTCACGATCGAGGAATGTATGTCGTCCTGGATGTCATCTTCAACCACACCGGCAATAATTTCTTTTATCGCGGTGACAACGGCGAGCCCAGAGATACAATGCCGTATCGATATGCTCCTCCGCACGAAGTGCTTGGATGGAGAAGCAGCGAAGGGCAGTGCATAGAACAACCGCTCGGAATTGATGATGGTATTTGGCCCACGGAATTCCAGAACCCCGAATGGTACACCCGCGCCGGCGAGATTGGGCATTGGGCACAGGCCTCGTGGGAAGATTGGATGAGTCCGAATGTGGAATTTCGTCGTGGAGACTTCTACGATCTCAAAGATCTTGACCTGGACCATCAAGATGTAATGGATGCGCTGATTCAAGTCTATCAGTACTGGATTGCGCTTACTGACTGTGACGGCTTCCGTATGGATGCGCTCAAGCACGTACCGAAAAGCTCCAGCAGACAGTTCTGCGCCGGTATCTGGCAATACGCGCAATCTATTGGAAAGGAAAACTTCCTCCTCACGGGCGAAATTACCGACAACCGTATGATCCTCGAATACATGGATCTGTGCGGTCACCTCATCGACACTTCGCTCCCTGTCGCACTAGACATCGTCAGTGCGCCAAACCAAATGACCGGACTGACGAAGGGACTCGATGATCCGATTAGCTTCTTCAATCGCTTCTCAGATCAGCATGTAACCGGCAGATACCTGCAGTTAGGCGGCTTCCACGTCAATGTTGTAGACGATCACGATATGTCATCACGCGGTTTCAAAAAACGATTCGCAGCCAACAGCGACCTGCCCACGCGCTTCAAACAATCAGCCAATCTGGTTACGTTGCAGCTGACGACTCCTGGAATTCCGTGTATCTATTATGGCACCGAGCAATGCCTCGACGGAAACGAAGGCTATCATGACTACAGCGTCGAGCCCAGAAGATTCGCCGAAGACCGCTATGTCAGAGAAAGTATGTCCGGTGGCACATTTGGTGCCTTTGGCACAGAAGGATGTCACTTCTTCAATACTTCGCACCCGACATATAAACTGATCGCTGCAGTAACGGCGCTGCGAGAACGCAATGATGCGGCCGGCCGAGCACTCCGAGGTGGCAAAGTCTTTCTTCGAGAGACATCATATTGCGAATTTCCGTTTGGCTATCCGCCACGAGGAGAACTCGTAGCGTGGTCGCGCGTACTTTCGCATAATGAGGTCGTCGTGGCTATGAACTCCAGTGCCACGGATGATCGTGGTGCATATGTCACCATCGACGCGAAACTTCATCCAGATGGTTCTAGCCTTCGGGTCTTGTACAACAACTCGTGGTCAGAGGAGGAGCTGGATAATCCGCCGGAACAGATGATTGCAGTCGAGTATCTCGAGGACGGTCGTGCGGTCATCAGGCTCGATCTGCCACCCGCCGGAATGGTCATTCTCTACTGACCCGCTAGTGCTCCGCTTCGCCACTATTCCAGTCGTTCGAAAATTGATGCTGATCGATTGCTGAACTAGTTCTCAAAAAATGCAAATCGCGAATCGATACACAATCATTGAAACCATCGGAAAAGGTGGAATGGGCGTTATTTACAAGGCCAGCGATGAAGTGCTGAGCAAGATCGTGGCCGTGAAGATGCTCATAAATTGTTCCGAAATACAGTTGCAGCGCTTTCAACTGGAAGCGAAAGCCATCGCACAACTGAATCATCACAACATAATCAAAGTTCTCGACTTTGGATTGAGCGAGAACACACCATATATGGTTATGGAGTATGTAGCCGGAAACACACTCTCCGAGCTCCTGAAGAATGGTCGTTTGCCTCTTCCTGAGGCGCTTCCCATCGCTTCTCAAATCTGCCAAGCTCTAAGACATGCTCATGAGAAAGGAATTCTTCATCGCGACATCAAACCATCCAACGTCATGTTGGTCCCGCTAGAGAATGGTACGAGGGAGGCGAAGCTCTTAGACTTCGGAATAGCCAAGATACTCTCTGCCGATCAGTCATTAACGGCTTCCGGCCTGATTATTGGTAGTCCGAACTATATGTCGCCGGAGCAAATCAAAGCAAAAGAGATCGACGAAAGAGCAGATGTCTATTCATTCGGAATCCTCCTGTTTGAGATGCTCTCCGGACGACTGCCGTTTCAATCGGACAGCAGTCTCGAAGTCATGAAACTGAAGTTGCTTAAAGCCACGCCGACCCTGCAGGAAGCAACAGGAATTGAGTTCAACACCTTGCTCGAGAACATACTTTCGACCTGCTTGGAGAAAGAGCCTGAGAACCGATTCAGTTCCTTCGCCGAAGTTCTCAATCGGCTCGAGGAGATAGATAATCAACCCTCTTCTACGACAATGGAGACGAGTCAGAAAAAGGCAGTGAGTCTTGTCGGCATTGCCCTCGTTGTTCTTCTCGTATCCAGCCTTGCCGTCACCGCGTTCCTCGTTTTCAGCAACTCAAAAGCACCTGAAAAGTTGCCAGGCAAAGCCAGGCCTACTAAGCAACCGTCGAGTGCCAAGGAGGATGACAGTGTAGCCGAGGCGAAGGTATTGGCCAATCCAGACTGCATTATTCAGCCGTCTCCGAACAACGGACCGTATTGCAAAATCACCTTTCCAACTGACAAAGATCTCGAACAATTTGTCACGAACTATTCATATGTCACAAGACTCGACATCTCAAACTATCGAGGCGAAGGTGCTGGACTGAAGTCCCTCCGGTCTCTTGATCTTCAGCATCTCACCCTCTCGATCACAGATGACCTGGCAACAAAAATCACGCCGGAAAATCTTAAACCACGTTGGTTCAAACATCTTACTGGTTTCCAATTGGAAGGCACCAAGCCTGATGACGCGATGATAGACGAGATTGTCCAAGCAAAGTCACTCGAGAAGTTGGAGCTTTGCGAGAGCACAAATTTCACCAAAAGCGGAATGTCGGCATTAAAGCGTTTGCCGAAATTGAATAACTTGAATTTCACCGGAGCCGGACTAACTGACGAGTTGATATCCGGACTCCGGGGAATCAAAAACTTGCAGACCATTTACCTGCACAGAAACCCCAAAATCACTGCCGATGGTATCAGGATGCTCAAGCCTCTTCAGCTGGAAGTAGTAGAAGTAGACACCCCTCGCTCAAAGACAGACGAAGATGCATTATATGAAGCACTAGGCAGTTTATCGACAGTGACCACTCTTTTGCTTAGGAAAGTGGAAATGGAAAAGCTGACTAAGTTAGCCGCGATTGCAAAACTAAAACAAATCTATCTTCAGAGTACGTCCGTGTCCGACAAAGGCATTCGTGCACTCAAGGACCTGCGAAACCTGCAAAACCTTGCACTAGCCGAATGTGAGCTCGAAGATGATAAGGTTGTACTGAAAGAGATTGGCAAACTGACGATTTCTGATCTTCGACTGATTAATACAGATGTATCTCTTGAAGCGATAGAGCAGCTCAAAGGAAACACAACACTGAAGAACCTCGGCATCGTGCCAGCCGACAAGCTTGCACCCGAGAAAGCGAAGATTCAGGCATGGTTGCCCCACTGCGAACTACATATCCCATAAAATTGTTCAACGCGGGTTACGGACAGTGTGCCAATTT
>CAYTDR010000182.1:0-10808 GCA_964436185.1 uncultured Candidatus Obscuribacterales bacterium
AATCCGGTTCGCTGGTACGAATCGGTAGAGTTTATGGTGGCGCAGGGAGTGGACACCTTCGTCGAAATTGGTCCGGGCAGCGTACTTGCTGGGCTGGTCAAGAAGATTGATAAGAACGCAAGAACATTCAACGTCTCTGATTCCACCACTTTGCAATCGACTGTTGACGAGCTGCGAGCAGTTCGCTGCTGATCTACCGTTAAGCGCTAACTCTCTTCCTCTTTCTTTGCACTGTCGGCGGTCGCAACATTGACTGCCGGTTCGCTGCTTGAATCTGATTCTGCAGTACCACCCAATCCTTGGAACATCCGAAGCATAGAAGATATCGAGCTGGACATGCGTTCGTTCAATTTTTTCGTGTTGTTGTCCTTTTCTTCTCTGGAAGGACTGGGAAGCGATAATCTGCGAGCCTCGGCAGCGGCAGCTTCTTCTGTCTTGCCCTGTTTCTCGAGAAACTGTGTCAAACTCAGCAGAAGCGTTCCCAGCGACCAGTGGTTCGCACCGGATGCATCCTCTTGCACTTTGATGGCGCGCTCAATGACGACTTGTGCTTGCGCGAGGTCAATGTATGCGTGGGCACCAGCCAAGTAAGTATAGGAAAGTATCAGTTCCTCTTTCTCCTGATCGTCTGCCAGTGCACGTTCTTGCAGGGCGATGGCTCGCTCGAACAACGAAATTGCCTTCTCAACGTCATCCGTGTCGTAGTTATTCATAGTGTCAACAGAGAGTAGGGACATTGCTGGGAGGAGTGTCATTGCTCCGGTCACCATCTCGCGCGCTAGTGCTAGCAATTCGGGCTTTGTTTGAGATGCAGCCTCTCGAGCCTGGCGGTATTCCTCCAGTAGTTGTTCTCCTTCCTCAAATTTTCCGTGACGCTGACAGATTTGAGCCAGCAGCTGCATCTTCATTAACGTATCGGGATGATTGGCACCCTTCTTGTCACGCTCGCTGTTGTAGAGAGTTCGAAAGGCCGAGATCTCTTGATGTTCAACGCCGGCCACGTACTCTATTACTCGAGACTGCTGACGCAACAGATCGCTGACCGTCCAAAATCCCTGGTGAATGAAGCAAGTGCCGAGGATGCGAAGGGTTTTCGCCACCTGCAGATTCCTCTTGCCAAGATGTTTTTTTCGAATCTGAAGAACCTTTGTCAGGTATCTGCTGGCTTTGTCGTACTGGCCAGCGTTGTGGCATACCATACCGAGGTAATCAAGAATATGAGCGACCTTCAGGCTATCGTCGCCAAACTCTTCAACCGCCACGTGATATGCATCGACGAGAATGGCACATGCATCGTCTACCTTCTTTTCGGCGGCCAGCTTGTCAGCGAGCATGAGCATCGTATCTATATCTCGATTGTTACTCGCTATCTTAGCTTTCATCAAGTCGCCGGCACGCTCGGACAACTCCTCCGACTGAGCCGTCTTGTTTAGACGCTTATAAACAATGGCTAAATTGTTGATGTTCTTAATCAGCTCGTGACTTTTCTTACCCAGCGCCTTCTCTTTGATCGAAAGAGCTCGTTCGAAATACTCTGCTGCCTCGAGCAGATTGCCTCGCTCGAGGTAGAATCCGCCCAGATTGTTGATACTAACTGCGGTGCGTGGGCTTTGATCGCCGTAGGCTACCATCGCGATTTCGCTCGCTCGCTTGAGCATGTCTTCCACACCGTCATATTTCCGCAGTATGCCCATTACGTGTGCAAGATTCGAGAGGGTGCACTGCAACGCGACATGCGATGGTGGTAAACACTCTTCTTTGATTTGAAGACTTAAGCGGAATCCCGCTTCAGCTTCCTCCACACGCCCCTGTTTCAAAAAGGCAAAACTCCTGTCGTTAATCGTGTCGGCATATTCATCGTCCTTTTCGCCCAGGCACTCTCTCTGGATCTCCATCGCCTCATCGAGATATTGCAAGCCCAGGTTGGGATCGGACTCCTCAACGGCTACCAATCCCAGAAATTGCAGAACTCGCGCCACATCGGTATGCGGCTGCGGATGAAGCTTTCTTCGGATGCTGAGCGCCTCAGTCAAACAGGCTTTCGCCTGGTCCAGAAGTCTTTGCTCGTAATAGAGAGAGCCGAGCTCCTTGAGCGCTTCGCAATACTCCGGTGACTCTTTGCCGTGCTTTTGCTCAAACACAGCTTTTGCCAGCTCGAGATTTCGCTCTGCGTCCCGGAAGTGAGCGAGTTTTTGCAAGGCCCGCCCGTACTCGAGTTGTGCAACCGCCTTCTCATGGTCCTCTAAGCTTTTGGATGCTTCGCTTTCATTGAAGACTTTCCATCTGCTGGCTACCTCCGCATATCGTCCGGCTTTGAATGCATCTTTATTCTCTTGCAAAACTTGTGAGAAGCTCATGTCAATCCTCCGAACAATTGCTACGACTGCACCATGGGACAGTACTCTTCCGCACTCATGGTAAACGTCCAGGCCACGGCAGCCTTGGCGGTTGTCATATAAGGCGGGACTCGTAAGAAGTAGAAAGCGTGACTGCCATCGACATCGGGCGTTGGGTTGACAACCCTTACTACAACAATTGGTTCGTCATTCTGGATTTGCTTTCTGTATAAAACCCCTGACTCATCCGCATGAAAGGGGACTGTCCCTGAATCGGCGAGAAACTTATCCATACCATAACGCTGGATTAAGACTCGGCGCACCTCCGCGTTTGTTGCCGATTCGATCTGCTCGATGGTGACTGTGCTTTCGGGCAGAATTGCCACTGCAGGCAGTACCACGCCATCGAGAGCGAAGACGCAAGTTCCGTCGACAAATCGCATGGCAGGGCCATCCGGATTATGCAAGCGCTCTCGTTCGTTTAGATGAACTTCCACTGGCAGTTCGCAGACGACACAGAGCTTCTCGTTCATCTGGATGTGAAACACATTGCTAACGATGGTGAGCCATTCTCCTACAGCCTTGTTCTCCTCAGGCAAAGGCAAATTCAGATGCTGGACGATGAACGCCAGTGCTGCCAGCTCTGGTGTTCTCAATGTCCGGTACATATCGGTAAGCATGGAGAAGAGAGCGTCTTGCGGCTCGGACTGCTGCCCGAAGCCTAATGGTGCTGAAAGGTGCGTCTTGCAAGTATCTTTAATGGATGATTGGGTCTGGCTATCCAACTGGCTCAACAAGTCGGTGCTGAATGAGTTGCCCAAGAGACCGAACCAGGGAAGCGCTCCGAATTGAGTGATGACCATTTGTCTTTCTGCGCGCTCTAAACCTATGCGGGGACCAGAAAAGGCCTCTCTTATCCGCAATTTGACGCGCAATGACAAATGCGGAGCAAGCGTCTCGAGCGCAGTTTTTCCATCAAAAGTGTTAGTGATCGCTACAACCGTCGTTCGATCTTCGCCCCATCCTTCCTGTTGCCCTTCGCCAGGCTTAATTCCCAGTTCCGTTATACGTTCCAGAAGGTTGTCGCGAGCCCTTTGCCAGTCTGGTTGAGTGAATTGCTGGATGATGTTGTCGAAAAAGGACTGACTTGGGCTAATCGAATACAACTTGCATAGTGCTTCCATTATTGCCATTTGAAATGGGCTCTCACACCATAGGACACCAGGTGCTTCGCATTGATTAGCTGCATATGTTGATGCGATCGCGGCTTCTACTATCTTTTTCGGAGTGGTGCCTTTGACAACGCGACAGAACCAGTCGCCAATAAACTCAGACAGCGCACGATCCTGTTCCTCAGTCAGGCTGTCGATTTTGGGACAGACTGCAGCATCACCATTCTTATCATCAGGCATCTTGATTCCTCCTCAAACTTTCACCGAATGAATTATGGTATTGCCACTTCCTGCTGCTCGATTCCAATGAGAAACTCGAGATTAAGCCTTAACGCTCTCATTGCGTTATCATCGGGGTCCATCGCAAGGATTTTGTTGAGATAGATTCGTGCCTCTTGATACTCCATGTCGAGCACGAGCGCACGAGCCTTCAAGGCGATAGCGGGCTCATAGTCAGGATTTATACGCAAGGCGGCATCGAGTGCTTGCAAGCTTCCTTCTACATCTCCATCCTGCAAGAGACATTCGGCGAGGAACTGGTAACCCCATTCGAACTCCGGATGGTTTTCTTTTAGCTTCAACGCCGACTTCTTGCCGATATGCGGTTTGATTAGACCTTGCATTTGCGCTCGCTTGAATCCGACGATTACTTCATCAGGTATCGAATGGCGAGGAACTCTTGACGCGAGCAATCGCTTGCAGTTGATTGCAATCGCATCATTCTCGTCCAGTGCGATTGCACGAGTAAACGCCTGTCGTGCCATTTCGTACTTTTCTTCTTCTAAAAACCAGAGTCCGAGTTCTCGATACTCGCTGATCGTCAAATCATCCGGTATGGTCTCAGGTGCTTTTCCGAACAAACTCAATACAACCTCCTCATCCATTGCGGAGTCACGTGAAGGAGCAAAGCCGACTGTTCGTACACACAAGATACGAAGCAGTAGTGATCGGATGCCAGATCATTTTTACCCCGCTAAGGCAAAATAGAATCCTCTACTTATGCCCCCACGATCGGCGTTTAACAATACTGACCAGGCGCCTGAACTGAGCGTCCAGAAGTTAGATGAGACTTTGATTAATCGTCTTGCGCACTTTGATGTTGCGTTTGCCCAACTCGTTGAAGAAGATGCTTGGCTCAATCACCAATTCAGGAGCAAACACTCCTTTGCCCTTAACATCGCCTCTCACTATCATCTGAGCCATGATCGACGGCGGCACGCCTGTATTCAGATCGCCGGCACTGATACCGCGTTTGTCATCAACGACAGCAGTCTCTTCCATGCGCACGACAACATCTTTTTTGTCTACTTTTCCTTTTACCTCGACCAGTAGGATCTCGATGTCATGCGGCTTTCCATTCTCTTTTGGGATGCTGTAGATCATGTGTGCAAGGAGTTTTCTCGGTGTGAAACTGCCTTCCTGAGTGGTTACTGTCTCGCGCGTACCGAAGCCGAGTGCGCAAAGAAGCTTGAGCTTCTCGTGAAACTCAGGTTCCAGAGCCAGCCGAAAACTTACATGCTTGATGCCCTTCTTCTTGTACGTTTCAGGCATTGAGGCCAGCTCGGAATGGAGCGTGTAGATTGCGCATTTTCTTCCTACAGGCTCAGGAAAATCGAGAGTCTTTTCGCCGGACATCGGCGAAACTGCCTTCAGCTCTCCGTTGTCAAAGAGCATGGCATCAAGAGTGTACTCATCCAGGAGCGTGTCGAGCATGTAAGGCGGATAGAACGGGTGCGTCGATTCTGTAAAATCTCTAGAGCCACAGACGATCTCGATCGATTCCACCTCATCCAGATCCCGAGCGGCTGATTCCGCCATCACGTTGGTCGTGCCTGGGGTGGCGCCTGTGCCGCAGATAGCGATGATTTCCTGTGCGGCAAATTTCTCATGCAGTAGAAACTGCTCTTTCGTCATATGGAACAAACCACCAAGGTCAAGGTATGGACGGCGAGCATCGAGACAGGCGTTCATCACCTTGGTGTTGAAGTAGTAGGGTGTGGAGTTGATCACACAATCTGATTTTTCGATCAGTTTGACCAGACCGGCGTGATCGTGAACATCGACTTTCTCCTTGCTGACATTGGTCCTGTCGAGTAAGGCATTGAGACGATCGGCTTTGTCGAATGCAAAGTCGCCAACTATTATGTTGTCGCTCGTCGTGTCAGCCAGATCCTGAACGATTATCTGGCCCATAGCACCAGCACCGCCAAGAACTAAATACGTCTTCATTGACATGACCTCGAGTTTGTTTGATGGAGAAGATCTCCAAGAATTTTAAGTTACTGACTTCTCGAATAGACGATCGTATTTCCAATGCTTATGCGAAAGGCTGCATTCTAGGAGCGTATCGGTGGTATCGAATTTCGAAAGTTGCGATATTCTGCTGCCTTGCTCGTAGGCACTCAGTTCAAACGCCATGTTTTTTCAGATGTTGAACACCAGGCGCATATGACAAACACGACGCGCTTAGCGAAGCGAAGAAGACATTGCGTTACGGTGAAGCAAGCGCTTCTTTTGATTCGCCCTTGCTGGCAGTGGCTTCTGCAGTGGTTCTGCAGTCCACTGCGGTCCAGCGCACTATCGCCGATCCCCAGGTCAAGCCGGCGCCAAAGCCAACCAGGCAAAGAGTCGCAGGTGTCTTCACTTGACCGCGCTGCAGAGCTTGCCAGAGTGCCAGTGGAATTGAAGCGGCAGATGTGTTGCCCATCTCGTCTACATTTGTGATTACCTGCTCAGGCCTGAGGCCCAAACGATCGGCCGCGGCTTTGATGATTCGGATGTTTGCCTGGTGAGGGACCATGTAATCGATATCGTCGACGCTGATGCCAGCTTCTCTTGCGGCTGCTCGAACGGCTTCGGGCACGGCGTTGACGGCAAACTCATAGATTGCCTTCCCGTTCATCTGCAGATGCCTGTCCACCTCTTTGGGAGGCTCTTTGCCACCATGAGGGTAGGAGCTGCCGGTATTGGGAATCCAGAGCAGATGAGCGCCGGTGCCATCGGATTTGAGATAGGTGGCGAGCATTTCGTTTTCGCTCGTCTCCGTAGCGTCCATAATGAAGGAGCCAGCGCCGTCTCCGAAAAGAATGCAGGTGTTTCTGTCTTCCCAGTTCAAAAAGCGCGAGTGAATGTCGACACCGACGACGAGCACGCGGTTGAACGTGCCTGTGGCGATAAACTGCTGTCCTGTAGCCAGTGCGTAGATCACACCCGTGCAGGCTGCCTCCAGGTCGAACGCTGCAGCTCTGGAAGCTCCGACTGCTGCTTGCACCTGACAGGCTGTGGAAGGATACAAATTGTCCGGGGTTGAAGTGGCAACAATAATCAGGTCGATGGTATCAGCTTCGATACCAGCAAAGGCGATGGCATCCTTGGCCGCTAAAATCGCCAGACCGGTGGCCGTCTCATTGTCGTTAACGATGCGGCGTTCTCTGATTCCGGTGCGGGTTTTAATCCAGTCATCGGAGGTGTCGACGAGCTTCGTGAGGTCTTGATTCGTGACAACTGAGATGGGAAGACCAGCTCCCACACCGATGATTTTTGCACCCTGGTGAATCTTCACTTAGTTTTTGCTCCGCGCCCCGACAAGAGAGAACGTGGTTTCTATCTTGTTGACGATATCGGCCATCACCATATCTTTTGCCACGCGCAGAGCGTTTTTAATTGCTGTGTGTCTGGAGCCGCCATGGGCGATCACACAGACTCCCTTGACGCCTACGAGAATAGCGCCTCCGGCAATGTCGTGATCGACGTGTGCCTTCAGCGCTTCGATACATGGTTTTGCCAGGACGCCGGCGATTTTGCCTCGAGCCGTGCTCATGAACTCCTGTCTGAGAACGAGGGCGATCATCTTGGCGATCCCCTCGGCTGATTTCAGTGAAACGTTGCCTGTAAATCCGTCAGTGACGACAACATCCACTTTGCCCATGGGATAATCTCGACCCTCGACAAAGCCGATGAAGTTGAGCCCATGGTCAGTGTTTCGAAAAAGTTTGTAAGCCTCTTGTACCAGCTCGGTGCCTTTTGTCTCTTCCGTGCCGATATTGAGCAGTCCGACCCGCGGATTCTCTATGTTGTACAACCCTTTGGCGCAGATCGAACCCATCATGCCGAACTGCAAAAGCATGTTCGCATCGCAGTCGACGTTAGCACCCACATCAAGGAGGATGCATCGCTCCGGATGAATGGTGGGCATCGAGCAGGCGATGGCGGATCGATCTACATTGGCGATTCTTCCCAGGCCAAATTGCGCCGCTACGGCGGCAGCTCCGGTCGAACCAGCAGCTACGACTGCATCGGCTTTACCGTCAGCGACTTGCTTGATAGCCACGACAATCGAAGAGTCTTTCTTCTTTAAAATGGCTCTGGACGGCTTTTCATCCATGTTCACCACTTCCGAGGCGGGAACTATGGATATGTTCATTGATTTGGGGTCTTTACCTAAAAGCTCTTGCTTGATCACATTTCGCTTCAGCTCGTTGCTGATCGCTTCTTCGCCACCAACAAGCTGCACGGCAATTCCGTACTCACGCGCAGCTAGCACCGCACCATGGACGACCTCTCTGGGGGCGTGGTCACCACCCATGGCGTCTATGGCAATTCGGATCATGCTCGACTTACCCCGACCTTATTTTGTGTTCTCTTACCAAGAAAGCTTTTCTCTGGCACCATTGTCCGGCCGCCGTTATCCCTACGGCCGAAGCTAGCGTTTAGAGTACTTGCTCGCTCTTGAATACTGGACGTCCATTGTAATAGAAACATTCAGGACACGCATTGTGGGGTTTGGTATTGGAACCACAGTTCGGGCACTTGGACAGGGTTGTTACGCCTGCTTTCCAGTGAGCACGTCTTTGGTGCTGTTTTTGATGTGATGTCTTCTTTTTAGGGCATGCCATTGCCGGGTAACTCCTACGGTCGCTCGGGAATTGATCACTCGGAACTGATCATTATCTACGAATTCTCTACAGTATCATCCTTAGAAAAGAGTGTCTTTAGATTCTCCCATCTCGGATCGATGCGATCCTCTGCCGCCCCCGGCTCGCCAGGGTCAGCTGAATTGCCTGCCAGTGAAGCCTTTTCGGACCTTGGGGGACCGGGGCATTCGCTTCCGCAGCGGCAAAAAACAGGTGAAGCCAACGTTACAGCTTGATACACAATGTCTGTAATGTCAAGAATCCCGTCGGCAGGTAATTGCTCGTAAAAATCCTTCTTGGTTAGCTCCCGATCCTTAGGAAGGGAACCTATCTCGGATGGACTGGCTGCAAATTGCTCGTCCACCTCGATATTGAGTGTCTGAAAGTAAGGCCGCAGGCAAACATGACAGTTGAGCTTGAGCAATGTCTTCAAGCGTCCGGTCACAGTCACCCCACCGACACTGGAAGATATGAGAAGCTCTCCCAGTACGGGCTTGGCAATTCCTTCGATATCCAGCTCTTCGTTAAAGCTCATTTTGAGCTTTCTGAGCGGCATTGAATTGACTTCATCCAGATGAATTTTCAAAACAAATGGTGTCCTGAGACAATCTCGATCTGCTGGGCGCGACAAGGGCTCGGAAGCTGACAACTTCGGGGCTGGCTTATCGTCGCTCAAGTTGAAGATATTACCATAGCTTAGCTAGACTTCTAATGGCGAGCTGCCAGGTGCAGGTGGCGCGAAAGCAGTCGACCTTTAGAGGGTTAACATTTTGGAGTGACCATGAACGGCACAATTCTTGCAGCCGATTGGGTAATACCCGTAACTCGAGCCCCGATTCAGTCAGGTGTCGTAGTCATGCGCGACGACCGAATAGAAGCTGTCGGCAAGCAAAGCGAAATAGAGGCGGACGGCTCATGGTCGGACTATCGGGTGGTAAAGTTCGCCCCCGGAACAATCATCACACCGGGACTGATTAACCTCCACAGCCATCTGGACTATTCGCTGCAGGCCTTTTCCGATTGTCAATCTACGCTCTTTCCCTGGATTGAGGGTCTGATGCAGAGGACCTCGGTTTGGGACAAGGATGCTTTTCTGGCATCGGCTCGCTTTGGCGCAAGACAAGCGCTGGCTTCAGGTACGACCTTTCTAGTGGACAGCTCGTACACCGGTCAATCAGCTCAAGCCCTGGCCGAGTCAGGGATGAAAGGAATCGTCGGCCTCGAATTATTTGGTCTGGATAGCCGGAACAGTGACCAGGTCTGGAGTCTCTGGCAAGAGCGGTTGGCGGCTCTGCAAGAACAATCGGAGACGCTCTCTGGCGCGCTTTCTCGCGGTGATGTGACTTTCACTGTCGCCCCTCATGCACCATATACAGTGTGCCCTGGACTCTGGCAAATCGCCTCTCAGTGGGCGCTCGCCAACAAGGTGCCGGTTCTTGCCCATCTGGCAGAAACGCAGTCGGAGTGCAATTGGTTGCAAGGAGAAGAGCCGGAGATTGATAGATTCCTGATTTCGGTCATGAAGTCACATCCGAACGTGCCGGAACTTTTGCATTCCATCGACTGGAAGCTGGACGGTCAGACCCCTGTAGGATTTCTGTCTGAGCATAAGCTTTTGACGAAAAATCTCATCCTGGCTCACTGTGTCTTTGTCGAGAGCGCTGATTTGAAAATGCTGGCAGAGCAGCAAGTAGGCATCGCCCATTGCCCGCGAAGTAACGCCCGCCTCAGGAACGGACGTGCACCAGTCGAGGAGTACCTTGCGGCAGGCGTCCGCTTCGGCTTGGGAACCGATAGCCTGGCTTCCAATGACGACCTCAACCTGCTTGCCGAAGCGCGATTCGCACTGGATCTTCATCGCTGTATGAGTGAGAAAATCGAGCTCAAGGGCGCTGACATGCTTCGGATCTTGACAATGGAAGCGGCGCGGCTCCTGCGCCTTGACGATCAGATTGGTTCAATCGAGCCGGGAAAAGCTGCTGATCTAGCCGTTTTCGAGCTACCTTCATATTATCGAACTTTGTTGCAGAGTTTGAAGCCGAACAATTGTTCTCGAAGGGACGAGGATGAAGTAAGTTTCAATCAATCAGACCCCTTCGCAACATCCGTTGGTGACTCGATCGATCCGTGCGAGCTGGTTGTCCGTGGGTGCGTGACCCCTCGTGCTGTCTACATTAACGGAATCGAGCGGTTGCAGCTATCGGCGCAACCGGCTGCAGAACCGTCCTTTCACTGAACCTCGGCGATTGTGACCGCGCAAATCGGCATGAACGCTTGATTGGGGAATGCGGGCGCCTGCTTTACAATTGGTTGCTAAGCGCAGCGAGCGAGCTATTTCTAATGCGCGAGCTGTGCAGCAATTGCTTTCGGCAAATAAAGATGAGAAG
>CAYTDR010000183.1:0-10789 GCA_964436185.1 uncultured Candidatus Obscuribacterales bacterium
GCCAATGGAGCTGCCACCGCCAATGATTTGCAGTCTTTAGGAATGCTGTATGTCAGGCAAGGTAAATATGCTGAAGCAGAGCCTGTCTACAAACGTTCGCTGGAAATCGTCCAAAAGACATATGGCGACTCGCACCCGAACGTCGCCGCTTGCCTAAACAATCTCGCATGGCTCTACGTCAACCAGCGAAAGTTCGATCTAGCCAGACCGCTCGTTGAGCGGGGACTCGAAATAAGGCAGAAAGGTTTTGGCGATGAGCACCCTTTGGTCGCTCGTAACATGGCTAACTTAGCCGAACTCGAAATTGCTTGCGACAATTTGGAGAAGGCTAGAAAGCTCCTGGAGACGGCGCTTTCCATACAAAAGACAGCCGTCGGTCCGGATCATCCTGACACCATTACCTCGATGAATCAGTTGGCGGAAATACTTGCCAAGCTAAAGCATCACTCAGAGGCGCGCGAGCTTTACTCGCAGCTACTATCTTTGGACGAGAAAGGCGAAGGGAAGAATAGCCCGGCCGTCGCGGCTGATTTGCAGAATTTAGCCCGCGAAGCTATCGCTCTCAATCAGGTCGAGGATGCCAAAGACTTTACTCGCAGGTTTGACGCGATCAAAGAGACGCTGCCTGGAAGCGTTCCGGAATTGGGCGACCACGGTATCGTCATCGATGCGCTGGCGACCAGAAAGCCGCTGAAATCGGTTGAAGAGAAGTGGGCGCTCGTGGTCGGAATCAGCAACTTCAAAGACCATCGAATCAACCTGAAATACGCAGCGAAGGATGCGATGGATTTTCGTAATTACCTTGTCTTCGAAGCCAATTTCAAACCCGATCACGTCAAGCTTCTTCTCGACGGGGAAGCCACCCGCGATGGTATCGTCGCCAATCTAGGCGAACGCTGGCTCGGCAAACACGCCCAGCGTGACGACATGGTTGTCGTGTATGTCTCTTCACACGGCACATCTGCGGTACGAGACGTAGGTGATACCAACTTCATTGCTGCATACGAGACGAATGTAGCCAATGTAGTGTTCACCGGTATTCCAATGCAGTGGTTTACTGCCGGGATTAACAACATAATACAAGCGGCCAGAGTAGTAATCATCATGGATGTCTGTCACGGTGGTGCCCTGGCTCCAATTTCAAGCGACTTTGCCACCACAGCTAATGCCAAGGCCGCAGCGAGCAAAAAACAGGGTGAGAAGGCTTTGCTTCGACAGATACAACTTGGCAAAAAAGACCTGGGAGTCGGGTCGGGGCGAGTGGTGATAGCCTCCAGCCAGTCCGATCAGACTTCGTGGGAATCGAAGGCTTATCCCAACGGTGTTTTTACAAGAAAACTTATCGAAGGATTACGTAGCGCCGGGCCGAACACGACGCTCAAAGACGCTTTCAATCATATGCGTTCTAAGGTCGAGCTCGAAGTCCTGAGAGACAGACAGAGAATTCAGACGCCGGTCATGCTGGTTAGCGACCAGGGCGGCAGTCTCGTGCTGGCAGTCAAGCCATCCGTCAGCGGACAGACCGCTGCTGTAAATCCCACCAAGTCGGCGCCCCGAAAATAGCCAATTTAGCACCACATATGGCGGCTGCCTAATCTTAGTGCAAGACTGAGGTTACTCTTGCGTTGGGAAGGGACTTGGTCAACTCCTGGATAAAGGCCATGAAACCAGGAGAGGCGTTTTCGCTCTTCACCTTGATCTCTAGAAATTGCAAATTCCTCAATTTGACACAGGCAGCCAGGGATTTTAGATCGTAGTAAGGGAGGTCGAGGTTCAATTTTTTCAGCCTCAGCGGAGCAAGTGATTCAATCGCTTCTCGGTTGAGATTTTGCACGCTGTTGAAAGTCAAGGTCTCAAGGTGACCCAAAGGTAAGAGTTGCCGGCCAATATCGTTGGGGACATTCAGCCGAGCCAGTTGCAGAAATTTCAAACCTTTTGCATTCCGGAGCTCTTTCAGTCCAGCTCTCAGGACTTCCGGATCATCAATGGCTTCAATTCTGATTGCTCGGAGTTTCGTCGATCTGGCAATCGCCTTGAAGAATGCCGGTGTCGTCGTTTTGCTACCAAAATACAATGCCTCCAGATTAGGAGCCTTAATTAATTGAGTCGCTCCGACTTCGGTTACATTCTTCACCCGGCTAATATCAAGAAGTTTAAGAGACTTCATCCGAGAGAGCGACTTCAGACTTGCATCAGTGATGGGTGTTTCCTTTATTATCAGGTCCTCTAGGACTTTGTGCCGACTCAAAATTTCGATCTGCTGATCTGTCAGAGTTGGGCAGGTCCCCAGCTCGAGAACTCGTAATCCTTTGAATGCGGTCACAGCCTTTATGCCTTCCAACGAGGGGCAAGTGTTCGTCAGCTTAATCTCAGTGATGGGAAGACCTTTCAAAGGTTTCAAGCCGACACCCGAAATATTGGCGGTAGCCAGTTGCAGTTTGCTCATTCTCGGATAACGAGCCAGGATCTTCAAATCCTCGTCAACCGCGCCCCTGTATGTCTTGCATTCTGTCGGACGAATGTACACGAACTTCCTAAAGCCGTCTTCCCATTCGTCCTTGAGTCCCTTGATACCAACCATTATCTTTGACTTAGCGTCGACTTGCTCATAGGCCTTGTTAATTACGATTTGCGACTGCTGAGCCTCTCGCTTAACTACTAAATATACGGACACCACGCATAGTACTACTACGGCACATAGACCTGACAGAACCAGAACAACTTTTTTCCTACCAGATTGTGCGTCTGGCTGCTCAACTACAACGCCTTCCGAGAGAGAAGCAAACTTGCTGGCCAGAACCTTCTGCACATCGGCAACGCTTGCATATCTTTCTGAAGGCTCTATCTCCAGACATTTTGCCACCACGTCATCCAGGAGTTCGGAGACTTCCGGTCGATCAACCACATCGGAGAGCAATGGCGCTCGCTCCCAAAGTTTCCTGCTCATAATCTCGAATGCGCTGTCGTCTTCTATCGGAATGTGACCAGTGCATAACTCAAACAGCACGCAACCAAGAGCATAGATATCGGTTCTTTCGTCAGCAGGTACGCCCTGCACCTGCTCGGGACTCATATATCCAGGAGAGCCAATTCCATAGCCGGTTCTGGTGAGATGCTGCGAGTCGTCTTCGCGCTGAGCCAACCCAAAATCGACCAGCTTCGCGCAGATCTCGCCTTTGTCATTAGTAACCAACATCACATTCGATGGCTTTAAATCTCGATGAACAATGCCGTGCTCGTGAGAATATCTAAGAGCCGAGCATATTTGGTTTGTCAAAACTTCGATGGTGGAGATTGAAAGTGGTTTCTCTCGTTGAATAAACGATGACAGACTCTCGCCATTGAGAAACTCCATTACGAGGAACGGTTTGCCATCGGTAGAAATACCGAAGTTGAGAGTTTGTATAATATTGGGGTGATTCAGTTGTCCGGTGGCTTGAGCTTCTCGCTGAAAACGGGCCACCTCTACTGGTGTCAAATTGGACTGCAGAACCTTCACCGCCACAATCCTGATCAAATTTTCGTCCTCGGCTTGATAAACCGCGCCGATTCCTCCCTGTCCTATTTTTTTCAGGACCCGATACTGATCACCAATCATTTTGGGAGTTTCAGCCAACCTTCAAGGACCTATTAGTCTATCTCCTGTTCCCATTCCAGCTCTATTGAATGTTCCTGCGGAAAATTCCGCGTCACTAATCTCCGAATTCGGCATCAGCTTTTGAAGCGCTTTTCGCGATATAGATTTTTCCTTAATCGACAGCAATTCGATTCTTTTCAGACTCGCCAGGTCTTGCAGCGAAACATCATTCGCTAGCGACTTCTCGATACATAGATTTCGGAGATTCGCTTGTGAAGCCAGAGCTTTAATCACATCTCTATTCACGGTAGTTATGTTCTTGAGTTGAATGCGCTTGAGATGAGTGAGAGTTGAAAGATCCGCTGCCAGTGTTAGAGGAACCGTTTTCCATTTCTGCAGCATCAGAACCTCGAGATTTTTCAGATTAGAAAGCAATCTCAGTCCATCCTTAAACTCCTCCGCACTCACATCCTGAATGCAAATTGCTCTAACCTGTTCGAACTTGGAAAGAGCTGCCAGATGGTCTCGTGTAAGGTCTTCGCCTCCGACCGTAACCTCCTTCAAGGACTTGATTGCCGCCAGCTTCTCCAGGCTCTCTGGTGTCACGAGCTCACAGCCCTTTAGGTTAATCGTTACCAGAGGAAGTTTGAGGAATCCAGGCAGATCCTCTGCACGTACGTTCGATTTCGAAAGATTCAGCGCGCGTAGATTTTTAGGCAGGATGAGCCTTTCCGAAGGTTTCGACTGCGTCCTGAGACTGCACTGATTGAGCTTGAGCGAATCGAGGTCCATTCTTCTCAGTCGCGCGAAAACTTCACCATTCAGGCGACATTTATTGAACTCTACTCGATTTACGCGTGGAACAAGGCCAAAGAGATTAACAAGTTGCCTGGGATTATCGAAACCATTGAAAATCAAACGTTTAGAGGCGTTTCTACCGGAGGCAGTCAGCGCATATATTTTGTTCGGCTGATCAGGAACGCGCGTAGAGCCCAATCTGCAACAGTCGAACTGCAAATAGTTCTTGTTGTTTTTCTCGACCGTAAATCTTGGTTGGTCGGCGGCCGGATCAGAAAAATCGTTGTTAGCAACTTTCAACAACGTTTGCCTGGTTGGAGTGTCCTTTAACGGCGTTTTGGTCTGGTTCTTGTCAGCCTGGAGATAACTGTAGCCCGCAGATCCGACAACAATGAGTCCCACCGTCAGGAGCGACGCCCAGAGCCAGGGGTTTACTCTTGGCACCGCATTCGACACCGTAGCAGCGGGGGTTTCAGCTTCACAGGTTATAGCTTCCCAGCAGGTATCATCGTTCGAGACCTGTCTTAAAATTTCCTCCTCCGCTCGCTTAAGCTGCGCCATCGAAGGTTTTATCTCAGCAGCTGACTGGAATCGATCCGCAGGATCCAGGCTCAGACACTTGGCGACGAAAAACTCGATTTCAGATAAGAACTCCAAATCCGGACGCATCTCTGAAAGTCTAGGCGCTTGACTGGACATCTTCTCTGCGATCGTCTGCATTGCCGATTCGCCTCTAAATGGAACCCGACCTGTAAGCATCTCGAATAGAATTACGCCGAAGGAATAAATGTCGGATCTCTCGTCGCCTTCCTCTCCTCGTGCTTGCTCAGGGCTCATGTAGGCAGGCGACCCAAGATTAGAGCCAGTCGAGGTGAGACGCTGGTCGCAATCCTGGAGCTTGGCCAGCCCGAAATCGACTAGCTTGACCACGGGTGGTCCGCCATTTTCCTGAAGGAGCATGATATTCGATGGCTTCATGTCTCGATGAACAACGCCATTTTCATGCGCATATTCGAGCGCCGAAAGAATCTGTTCCGCAAAGGGAAGGACCTCACTCAGTCTCATCGGAGCCTGGTGTTTAACGAGGAAATAAAGACTCTCTCCGTCTATGAATTCCATCACCAGATACGGTGTTATGCCATCCGCCACGCCAAAATCCATTGTTCTGACGATGTTAGGATGATTGAGCTTCCCGGACGCCTGCGCTTCACGCTGGAACCTCGGCAACGCTTGCTCTGAGAACAGCGGATTGACGAGTTTTATAGCTACTGTTTTGTTAAGGTATTCATCATGCGCTTTGAAGATGGCTCCCATGCCGCCTTCTCCGATCTTAACGATCGACGAGTATTTGTCACCAATAGTGGTGGGGAAGACTAAGTTTTCCATCACACTCCTTTACTCAGTCATTCAGTGATCGCAGCTCGTTTTCGAGCCCCCTCAGGCAAGGAAGTTTGCTCCTTCTCCGGGGAGTTTTTCGGTTGATTTGTATTCACTCGATTATTTTCATTCTTCGATTCTTTGTTCGATTCGCCACTAACTTTCGTTGAAATTGTCTCGTCAGGCAATTTGCTAGCGTTCCCAACCGCCGACGATGAAGTCGGATCGACAGAAGCGGCTCCGGGGGAGTCTGATGCCGTTGATTTCGTCTCGGATCCAGAGACTCCGGTTGCCGCATCAGTATTCGGCGAGAGCTCGCCGTGAACGCCTACACTGATAGTGCTGACTTCGGTATTGGTCTCGGTTCCCTTCTCTTTCGGTACCACCAAACCCGATACTGAAGTACTGAAGCTTGGAAGTGGCAATGAACCCATTTTTGCTGTGGTTTGGAGTCCGGTCGGTTTGGCTAACGCACCGTTGACACCTGTTGTCCTCAGGTTCGCCGAAACATCCTTCGAGCTCATGGTTCCTGCAAGCCTGCCAGCAGTAAGTCTTTGACCAGAAATCGGATTGCGATGCAACTGATATGCCAGTTGCTTGAGCTCCGCCAGGGTCTGTGTATCTACGCGCCGGGGCTGTCCCTGCGACCAACCCATAGTGAAATTGTAACCAGGAATTGTCGAGCCCGAGGGAAACTGCAGACCGTCCGTCCCATCCATGAACCTGGTCGTATCGAGTAAATAGTATCGGAAGAAAAAAGGAGAGTTGGACTCCAGAATTTTCCCCCTCAATCGTCGTGAAGAGTCTATGGAAAAGACCATGCGTGTGTTGCCCCAGAGGGCGCTGCTCTTCCTGCCCATTTTCTTGAACAGAACGGTGTTGAAGGCAATTCGGAAATTCTCAATCCATTGATCCCACTTGCCGGCAAGGGCACCACCCTCCGGAGCAGTGGTGAACTTTTCCAGACCGCTGGGATGGCTTTCGAGGTTCTCTTCGCCTAACCTGTGTTCCGCCAGCCTGGATATCTGATTTACAGGCGCGCTCGTGACCGGCGTCAGGTTGGCACGGGCGCTTCGAATCTTCCATTGTTCCGGGGGCAGGACAGGCAATCGGATGTTGAACGCCTCAAGCGCTCTGGCGCACTGCTTGGCCATTTGCTCAGAGTCGCTGAGATAGTAGGCTTTCTTGTACTCGATGATGGCTTTGTTGGTCTGCCCAATCTTGAGAAGACTGTTGGCGAGGTAGTAATGAGACAAGCCGTCGCCTTTGTACATCGCCGCCGCTCGGGTGAGGGTATCGACCGCCTGGCTGTACTGTCTGGCATTGTATTGCCGAATTCCGGCATCACGAAGATTGACGGTGAAGGCGTCCACAGGGGCGAACCCACAAGCCGATAGGGAAGCAATAAGCAGAGTCGTGAACAGTTTTACTCTCATCCAAGATTGCTTCTTTAATAACCTGATATATACGCCTCAGGTTTTATACCCGAACGGGAGAGAATCGAAGAGTCTATACATAACCAGAAAGAGCTAGTGACTGAAAACCCAAGGCAGAGTTGAATTCGGAATGTTTACCGGTCAGGTCATGTCGCTGTAAGGCGACCGGTTATCCAGGGGACTGAGGTCCGGCTCAGCATCAAGCTAGTAAATCGCCCCCAGTGGAATGGTTCACTGGAGGCGATTTTGGTTATCTAGTCAGTCAGTTACGGGCAGGTTTTGCGCAGTTCTTTTGTTATGTGAGAATGGGTTTCCTTTGGTTGGTTACCTTCTCTCTGGACTGTGGCTCGCCCGTGGGCGCCGTGCTTGTCCACGACTTTGACGAGGACGTCTTCGAGAATGTGAACGAGCATGTCGGCTTCTCGCTTGCGCTGGTCTACTGCTCCGAAAATACGGATTGATTGTTGTCCGGTGCTCAGAATGTGGACACCACGAAGGAAGCTCTGGTAGATGATGTCGTCAATCAATTCAGCATCCGGCACATCGAAAGCATTCATCTGACCCAAGCCGCGAACATTGCGCACAAGATTCGCGCCTGGGAAGCGCTCGTCCAGCCTGTCGCCAAGACTTGAGAGTTGCAAGCGCAAGTATTTGCCTGACTCGACAGCATTTTCGGGATACGATCTGCCGAGCGACGGATCGACTCTCTTCAATTCCTCGAGCGTGTAAACTGCCATGGCAATCATAAGCAAGTTGCCTTCCGCCCAGGTTCCGGAGAATTTACCACCCGGCCAATCCTGCATATGGCTCTTGCGAATCAGAACACCGCCGACATGAAGCGGTTTTGCAAAGGTCATCAAATCCGGCTTCATTTGTGGGTATTCGCTGGTCCAGTTTTGCATGCCGGTGAATTTTCCGGTGCGGAAGAGCCCGCATTGCACCTCATCGGAGAGTAAAAACACTCCTCGCTGCCTGTACTTGGCCAGGAAGTCGTTAAGCTTCCTCAACAGCTCCGGCTCAGGAACTATGTATCCACCTTCGCCTTGAACAGGCTCCATGATAATTGCACTGAGCAAATCAACCGGAATTTTGCCTGAGTCGATAACAGCTTTGAGTTGCTTGTCTCTAATCAGCTCCGCAAGTGGCGTAGCATCGACAAGTCCGTCAAAATCAGCGGTTCCGTTGTATGGGACGTGCACCACATACGATAGCGTCTGATATCCTTCCTTGTGCTTGCGTTTGCTCATGGACAGAGTGTTGCTTGTTGCTGTTCTGCCATGGAAAGCGTGCTTGAAGGCGAGGATGAAGAATGGATAGTTCGACCAGAAGCTGTCTGAGTCGAGCGTGACCTTCTTAATACCTAGCTGTTCGCACATGTCCGCATAGAGATCATCTCCCAACAGCTTCGAGATCTGGCGGAACTTGCTGTACATCGCCACTTTCAGGGCGTTCTCGTTGGCCTCGGTGCCCGCATTGGCGAAATTCATGACGAACTCTTCGCCAAACGCTTCTTTTGCATACGAGCACATCAGCTCTGCCAGGTCCTGAGCGGTTGGAGCACCGTGCCTGCTGACGTAGTAGAAGTCAGTTCCCGCTCCCATGAATCCTGGAAGAACGGAGCCCAGCCTCTGCAGTTTGGAAAAAATTGAGGGATTGTTGTAGCCGAAGACGCCGCTTGTTCCTACACCCAAAACGGCATCGAAAAACAAATTGTCGTTGAGACCGCTGATGAACGGACCGATTGCGATGTGAGTCGGATCGATAATAGCGGGAAACGGTTGGTGAGTCGTCTCCGGAGTGTGCGCTTGTTGGCGCTCGACCACCCGGTGCGCTTCCTCTCCAATCAACTCATCAGCGTTGACACTTACCTGCAACCGACCACGCATGTATGTGGTATTGGTAAACGGGTTAGTGAAGGATGCTTGATCCTGGCTATCTTCCGCTATTGAAGTGGTAAACATCGTCATACAGGTCGGTCCTCCTCATCAAATCGAACTAAGCAATCACAAATTCTCAAAAGCATTTTGACCAAATTCCAGTTGGGTCACCTTCCGAGACGCGGTCTACAAGCTTTCCTTCTACGTCCGCGTTCAAACGTCAGCACCTGGACGCGCGTAATGCGTCAAGGTCGGAGATGCTCTTCAGCTATAACTGTCGCATCCATCTGACGCGAACAACAGGTAGTAGACCGGAATCTCCCCCTCAGAGCTTATCAAAACAGACACACTGTCTCAACGGGTTTCCTGACATGCGTTCGATCGCAGTCCTTTCAATCCGCCGGCGAACTTCTGCAACCCGCTAAGGAAGCAGATCTGCCTGCAAGATTAGAAACACTGAACATAACGCTCAATTGACACAATATCAAAGGCAATCAGCAATTAGCGAAGACGCGAGACGAAACTCTCCATTCTTTCCAGAGCCTTATCCAGGTGCTGGATGCTGGCAGCAAAACTGCAGCGAACATGACCCTCTCCACCGTTTCCGAAAACATTTCCAGGTACGACCGCGACATGATGCTCGAGTAAGAGACGCTCGGCAAATTCATGGGACGAAAGTCCGGTGGAATCTACTCTAGGGAACGCATAAAACGCGCCTTCGGGTAGCAGACAGGTCAAGCCCATCTGGTTGAGTCGATCGACAATCAGATGCCGCCGCTGCTTGTACTGTGATACCATATCCGCCACCGCCGGTTCACCGGATTTTAGCGCCTCGATAGCTGCTTTCTGACTCATAGTAGGAGCGCACATAGCGGTGTGTGAATGGATGTTCACCATCGCTTTCATGATATGGTCCGGAGCGCATGCATAACCGAGCCGCCAACCTGTCATGGCAAACGACTTGGAAAAACCGTTGAGAGTAATGGTTCGCTCCTTGGCGCGAGGGAGGGAGGCAATTGCCACGTGCTCCGACTCATAGGTCAGGCGGTCGTAAATCTCATCACTGATTATGTAGAGTCCCTTATTGTGAGCGAAATCAACGATGCCTTGAAGTTCTCCTCTGGATAGACTTGCACCAGTGGGATTGGACGGATATGCAAGCATGATTGCTTTGGTTTTTTCCGTAACGTGGCGTTCCAGGCTGGACACAGAGACCTTGAAAAGATCTTCTGCCGTGGTCGCTACGGGAACCGGCACTCCACCAGAGAGACCCACGCAGGGGTTGTAGGCAACGAAACATGGCTCAGGCACCAGCACTTCATCGCCTGGATTGAGGAGAACGCGGCAAGCGAGGTCGAGACCTTGCGAAACACCAATGGTCACGAGCACTTCAGTCTTGGGATCGTAGTGGCAGTCATAGAGCCGAATCAGATAATTGCAAATCGCCTCACGAAGCTCAATGAGTCCCTGATTGGCGGTATATGTGGTGCGTCCTTTTTCGATGCTGTAGACTGCTGCTTCGCGAACGCCCCAGGGAGTATAGAAGTCCGGCTCACCAACCCCCAACGACACGACGTCCTCCATCTGAGCGGCAATGTCGAAGAATTTGCGAATGCCGGAAAGTGGAACGTTGCGCGCCACTGTCGACAGCTCCTTCAAGTGTCCAGGCTCAGTTGTTCTGCGGGTTTGCATGGTTGTCTCTTGGGTCGAGTCGGCTACAGGCC
>CAYTDR010000184.1:0-10773 GCA_964436185.1 uncultured Candidatus Obscuribacterales bacterium
CTAAACACACGCGAGCTCGAGGTTCTGCTGGACGATCAATTCCTCTATGGTGGCTATAACCTGGATCGCTCGAAAGATCCGACTAAAGGCGATCGTATACTGCGTTCTGAGTCCATGCGCGATTCAATGATCGGCAGTCTGGGCGCAATCGAGCCTGCCGGGCTGCTGCAGTCTCTTGCCACTGCCCAGAAGACCGGCATCCTGACAGTGGAGAATCGCGATCAGACCTTCTCGACAGCTTACGCTGCAGGGAAAGCGACGCATGCCAGGCTCAACAAGCTTGTCGGCTACGAAGCAATGGCGGAGTTCCTTGTCGACTGGAACGAAGGAATATTCGTCTTCAAAGATAAGGCTTCATCTTCGGAACTCGATCAGACTTGCGAGTTAAAGAATTCCCTCGATAAGATTCTCTTGGACTCGGCTCTCTATCAGGATCAAGTTAACCAAATCCTTTCGCGCTTGCCCTCTGCTCGCAACACAATTCTCGAGAGAGCATGGAATTTCGAGAGCCTGTGGTCTAAGGCGCAAGTCAATAAGCTTGTATATTTAGATGATGATCCGGTCACGGAAGCGGACAAAAAGCGAATCGTGGAGCTGGCTATGCTCATCGATGGGCTTTCCACTGTTGACGAGGTGGTCAGATCATATGACTCGTGGCCTACCCATATGATCGTCAAGTCTATTCGTATGCTCTTGGACAATGAGCTTATTTCCGTTCAACAGGCCAGCCTTTTCCGCCCTCTGACAGTGTTCCAAAAGATCACTCAGGAAATTCTCCTGGTCATGGGCAAGGATGACAACAAGGCAATCCTGGAAGCCAGCCTTCATTATGTGCATGGCGATTCACCTGCGGCCAGTCGCTTTCACATCGATCACGAAGGGCGCGTCTCGGTTAACCTCAGTCAGGTGAAACGCTCCGGCGCTCCTGTTTCCGCCGTTCTTCTCGAACTGCGCCGCTGGATGGAAGCGTACCTGGCTTATTGCCGCCGAAACAGCGATCCGCAAGTCATCGATGACATTGTGATGCGAATAATCGATACGCACCGCGTTTAGTGGCATGCTGCGAGCTGGTGCGCTGGCAGTGTAATCAACTTTCGTTATCAAACCCTGTCCCGCTGCCGGAATCTATCACGCGCAGAGAGGCGCGCATGCTGACGAACGGATGCTGGACCGCAAGGTGGGAATCTTTGACGCTTAGCCCTTTGATGCTAACTTCTTATGCGATAGCGGGCCTGCGGCGCCTAACCGAATGCTGCCAACGCCTTTGCCTCAGGAAGAAATTTGTTATAACCGCGAAAAAAGGCGGTCCAATCGACTAAAATAGCATCTTCCAGCGGACCTTCTATTTTCAGGAAGTGCGCTCGGATCTGCTAGAACCCCGGCAAAGAGATGGAAAGCTATGAAACTCGTTCACGTCAAATCCCAACTGTCGCAAATTGAAACAGACATAGTGGCTGTAGGTCTCTTTAGAGGCGAGAAGGTGACCGATGTATTGCATCAGCTTGACGGAAGGTTCTCCGACAAACTGGCGGAACAGGTCCTCCAACATCTGGACAATGAGGGTTTCAAAGCCAAAGATCAAGAAATAGTGTCGATCCCAACCTTCGGCATGCATGCGTCCCAGCGTCTATATATAGTTGGTTTAGGCGATGAGAAGAGCTACACTCACAACACGACGAGAGGCGCTGTGGCAGCCATTGCCAAACGGCTGAAGAGCAACAAGGTTACTGCATCCGTCACCTTCTTCGTGCGGGCGAAATCAAAATCGGTTGAAGACAAGAAGACCAAAAGACCGCGCAAAGCGGCTGCAGCCGTTGAGTTGACCGGAGAAGAGAGCGATCTGCACCTGCGAGCAGTAGTGGAAGGGTGGGTGCTTGGACGGTTCGATTTCGACAAGTACAAATCATCCGCTACCGCCGAGAATGGCAAGAGCAAAACCAAGAAAGTAAGCGAGCCCTCGATAGGAATTGCCGGTCTGCATCTCTCCACATCCGAGTTCAATAGGGCTGCCAAAGAAGCGCTCACAATCTCTGAAGCGACCAATTTCGCACGTGCGCTTATTGCTGAGCCGCCCGTGTATATGACACCAACTCGCTTGTCCCTGGAGGCGAAACGAATTGCCAAGGAGACCGACCTTACCTGCAAAGTGCTGGATACGGTACAGATTGAGAAGCTGGGCATGGGCTCGTTTCTTGGTGTCGCCCGTGGTGCTGATGAGCCGCCCAAGTTCATCGTAATGAAATATACGGCTTCAGGAGCCAAAGATACGGTGGCCCTGGTAGGCAAAGGCATAACGTTCGACAGCGGCGGTCTCTCGCTCAAGCCCGCGGCTAGCATGGAACGAATGAAATACGATATGTCGGGCGCAGCGGCGGTAATTGCCATCATGAAAGTCGTGGGAACGCTGAAGCCGAAAGTCTCGGTCATCGGTGTCGTTGCAGCTACTGAGAACATGCCCTCCGGAAAGGCATTGCACCCGGGAGATGTCGTCAGGGCAATGAATGGCAAAACAATCGAGGTCAATAATACTGACGCGGAAGGAAGATTGGTGTTGGCTGATGCGCTCACCTACGTGCTGCGAGAGAAGGTCGATGAAGTGATCGATATTGCCACGCTGACAGGGGCTGTGGTATCAGCGCTGGGAAGAGTAGCTGCCGGTATTATGGGAACCGACCAGGGGCTTATCGACCGTATCATGGAGTCAGGAAAAACAGCTGGAGAGAAGTTCTGGCAATTGCCGCTTTTCGACGACTATAAATCAGCTCTTCTCAGCGATGTAGCCGATTTGAAGAACGCCGGATCCGGTGGAGAAGCCGGCAGCTCCTGCGCCGGCATGTTCTTGAAAGAGTTCGTGGACGGCACTCCCTGGGCACATCTCGACATAGCCGGCGTTGCCTGGTGCGAAAAACCTAAAGGTGTGATTAATAAGGGTGGTACCGGATTCGGTGTGCGAACTATTTCCAACTACCTCCTTTCGAAATAGTTTCGGACAGTCTTCATCGCCGATAACACTTCAACCGTCGCAATCTCAGCCATTTTAGAGCGAGGACAAGGCGCCTTTGTTGTCCGCAATTTTATTGGACTTCTTAAAGTCCTTTGTGGTGTCATATCAAAACTTTGCGACGAATAATCTATATATCTTAGGAAGCAGGCGCTTTCGGGAATATTTTAGTTGGTGGTTCAAAACTGAGCGCAGTTCAGCAGTTCGGAATGTCTAGAAAAATTCAGAAAGTTTTTTCCGGATTTTTTGAACTTTTTGTCGCTGATTTACGTACTTGACACTAGAAGGCGCTGACGAACTTTCGCCAACTGAAGTTTTCCAAACAGATATAGAAGAAGGAGAAACGCAATGAAAATTGCTATAGCTTTGAGCACGCTCGCCGTTTTGACAGTATCGACACTATCCGCCAGCGCGTTACCCAGTGAATCAGGTACTGAAGTGGCTGTTAACCCTGCAGTGGATACACCGACTGCCATGCCGTTGACGAGAGGCGAGGGCCGAGGAAAGGGATTGAACTTGACCGACGAACAGCGTGAACAGATTTTTTCGTTGAAGAACAAACTGAAAGACGATCTCGGTCCGAAAAAGGCAGAGCTGCAGAAGGAAAGAAGATCACTGCAAGACCTGCTCACTCAGCAGAGTTTAGACAAAGGCGCTATTCAGAAAACCAATGATCGGATAAACGCACTCAAAAATGAGATGTCGAATCGATTCGTGGCTTTCGCGATGGACTTCAACGAACAGTTAACACCGGAACAGCGTGAGACGATTCGCTACAAGAAAATGCAGCGTTCCAGCAGAGGCCATGGGCACCACCACCGGAGACATACTCGCTCCGGACACGGACCGAGTATCAGTACCGAGTCCGGTGGCGCCGTCACTACTTCGATGGAAGCAACTGGCAATGTGTTGCCTGGTTCCATCAATATATAGGCGATTTTAAGAGAAAGACCCGAAATGGGATTGGCGGAGTCGTCAATCCCGTTTTTGTTTCAATGAGCGATCTCTCTATTTCGGCTTCCATTGTTATATCAACGACAGTGGGTCGAGGTTCGCTAAAATTAGCCGTGCCGGGATCACCGACATTTTTATGCGGAGTTCGCTCAAATCGAGGGTGTACTTCAACGGTTGGTTGATTTATTTTCAATAGTCATGAGAAGCACCCAAAGAGGAGGCAAGCGCTGCGCCTGCTCTTTCTGTGTCGGAACACCTATAAGCGATTTGGGATATTGCAGTTGTACTACCAAGCTGGAACAATCAGCTTGATAGTCGGCGCTATGCTAGTATGTGAATCTGAACGGCGAAGTCAATTCGTGAACTTTACTGGATAATTTCCGAGAGCTGGAGCCAGTCTTGTGAAGTTCAAGCAACGATCTACGGGGAGCGAGTAGGAGCTTGACGTTGAAAAAAGCGAAGAACAGTTTTTGCACAATACCAGTTCTGTTGCTGCTCATCATCGTGTCTTCCATCAGCACTGTGCAGCACGCATTCGGAGATGAGCATTCGGGTATTCCCTTCTTATCAGAACTCTGCCGCTGTGAATGGATTGCCATTGCAGAGTACAAAGGATTCACCGCCCCGCGTGTGGTAACTCCGGCCACTCCTCCAATCGCCATGTATCGCATTAAAAAGCAATTGCGCGGTCTTCGCTATCCGACGCGCAATCTACTTCCAATTATGTATGAATTCGACCGGTCCGAATCGCAGGAGCCACAGACGAAAGCGAAGAAGCAAGAGATGCCGAAGAAAGGCTCAAAGTGGATTCTCTTTCTTCCGGAGTTTGTGGCAAATCATCAGGGGTTCAGAACCTTCCAGGGCGGTCTGGGAAGAGTCGAATATAGCGATGAAAACCTGCGCGCGGTCCTGTCCGGAATGAAAGTGCATTGGAAAGCGCAACAGCAGAGGCGCCAACCCGCCCCTGACCAGAACTTTTTGCAGCCAGGGCAGCCACCACCGTAAGGGACATCAGCAAACTAAAAGAGGGATGACGCCGAGTTCGCGAATAGCTCATGGGCGAGTCATGACCAGTGCATCGCGCTGGAAGTCGCACAGGAAGGGCATTCTTATTCGTCTGCTATTGATACTGCACCAGGTATTAATAAGAGCTATCCGTGGAAAACCAGCTTCTATAAACGTTTTCGCGGTTTTCAAATCTTGTGAATGTTTCTGCAAAATCTGTCCAACACAGTCTCTATCCGTATACATATATCTGGAAAGGCAGAAGACAGTCGCTATTTAGTGAAGCGTAGCGCGACGGCACGCTCACGCGCCTGAGAATGACTCCTGATCTAGGAAACCCAGTCTAGAGCAATTAATTAATAGGACGAGACGACTCTCGCGCCGTGCAAGCCAAAGGATCGAATATGAATTCACTCGATAGAAACGAAGAAATCCTCAGAAGGATTCAACAAACAGCGCAAGAGGCTCAGTCGAACAAATGCTCGATTGTAAGCAGTGGAAGGCGAATCTGGATTGATGTTCCGCCACCGCCTTTGGAGTCAGTACCCGTTCGATTAGGGATCTGTTCCGATGTTCCACCACCCCCGATTAGTGACGATTCACGCGAGTGTCATCAAGGCGCCTGACGAGCGCATTTTGCTGTAATTATCTCTTGGCTCCGGTCCATGCCAAAAACTCCAGGAGCTCAACTCTGGATGAAACAAATGAACAGCCACTGACACGTCGAAGTGGCAGCGGAGCTTATAGGACAATGTCGGACGTAGCTTGCACTTTTTTCGAATGGGCGATACGAGATAGCTGGCGATTTGTCTCTCACCACGAGCACTCGCCTACTTTTCCTCGTCCTCGTTCTGAACAACGCGCAGACGATATCCGACACCAGGTTCGGTGATGATGTATTTCGGTCTCGCTGGTTCTTTCTCTAATTTTTGACGCAGTTGACCTACATATACACGCAGGTAGTGTCCCTCTTTGGCATACCCTGGTCCCCAAATCTCTCGCAATAGATTTTTCTGGGTGACCAAACAATCTGCGTTCTTCACCAACATGTGCAAGATTTTGTACTCAGTCGGTGTGAGGTGAATTTCCTCTCCGCTGACGGTCACTTTTCTCTTAACCAAATCAACTTCCAGATCGCCGCTGACGAAGAGTGGTTCTACCGCTCCTGGTGCCGATTCAACTTGAGCAACTCTTCGCATTGAGACACGAATGCGCGCGATCAATTCGAGCACTCCAAAAGGTTTCGTCACATAGTCGTCAGCGCCGGCTTCCAACGCATCGATCTTGTCACTTTCCATGCTTCTGGCAGACAGAACGATAATCGGTACGTTCGACCACTCTCGCACACGTTTGGTAAAGTCGACACCATCCATGTCCGGTAACCCGAGGTCGAGAATAACAAGTTGTGGTTGCTTCTCCACAAGCGCATCGAGCCCTTCTTGCGCTTTGGTGGCTTCAACTAGATCGAAGCCGTGATTGACTAAAGTTACTCGCAGAAAACGCCGAATTTCAGGCTCATCTTCCACAATCAGAATTCGTGTTTTTTCTTCTGCGGTCATCTCTGACACCTGTGCTCCTTTTCGTAAAGATCGGTGTCCAGGCAACATTGCGACCTGCTACGAGCACTAACCTTGGCGTTACAAGGAGCAAGTACGCAAGCGACCTGCACAGCAATTCTGACAAGAATGGAATGACACGATTTCATAAGGGAAACTCAATTGTCATCAGCGATTTGATGTATTGAGGACTTTCGACCACAGCGAGATTTAGACTTTACCACAACGCACAACGGCGCGTTACCAGTTGAAATTAAGTTTGGAGTCTTCCATGTGGAGCACTTCAGCCAAATCAGCCTTTGTCCCCCCATATTCTGCCCATCTCGCCAGTAATTCTCGGCTGGCTTCACGGTTTCCCAATTTGTCATTGGCATACGCCGCAAGCAATACGTAATGCTTGCCAGTCACACCATTTGCGACCGGCCAGTAGGTACGGTTTTCAAGGTTGTACCGTTCTTGATATTTGGAAACTGTATCTTTGTAGAGCTGGCTGGCTTCGGCATGTCTGCCGATCTGCTCTAATATGGCTGCCTTAGCGATTAATGTCTCCATCGATTCATCCGGAACATTCTTGAGGTTCGCGATAGCGGTCATGATTTCGCATTCCGCCAGAGCCTTGTCATACAGTCCCTGAGCACAGAATAGAGCCGCTTTATTGGTGAGTTTCGAAATGATCCAGGCCGATTTGCCTGATGGCCGCATTTAGATCTTGCTCAGCTTCGTCGTAATGCCCAAGTTTTATATTGATGCCACCACGAATAGTGTAGCTGTCTACTTTGAAAGATTGACTATCGTACAGGTTTCTAGTAATCAGGGAATCTACTTCAGCCATCGCCTTGTCCGTCTTACCGAACTTCTTGTACAGGATTGCCAGGCGCTGATGGTCGTTCGGTAGTCTACGGTCGATTGGAATCGACTCCAGGGTGGAGAGCGCTCCGGCGGGATCTCCATAGTCCGTCTGCAGCTGTGCAATGTGGGATAGCGAGCCTCTTTGCGGATCCAACCATGCTGACAATTTGTACAGTTGGATTGCTGCCCGCGGCGTGCCTTTTATTGCTGTTTCCGCTAGTGCGTACGGTATTTTTGCTGATTGTTGGGGACAGGCGAAGGCTACGCCCATTACCATGAGTAATGACAGTCCCAGGCGAAGCGAAAGGTTGCCCACTCCTATCTTGGCCGAACTTCTGGTAAAGATAAAACCGAGAATGGAGGAGCAGAGCAGGATCATCCATAAGGCATGCGAGGCATGTCCTACAAACAGAAGTTGATGCATCCACACCGGAGTGGTGCTCCAGTCGAACAATAGACCTGACACTGCAAACGGTGCCATCGCGAAACCGGCCATTCCAATAGAAATCAAAATAAGCATCAAAAACCATTGCCTGGCCGTGCCTTTCGCTCTCCATAACGTTCGCAGTCTCTCGATGCCCGCTGAAACAAATGCGTATACTCCGGCAGCGCCGATTAGTCCGAGCATGATTACAGCTATCTTCGATGCTATGGAGGAGGAAATCAGAGTCGATGAAAAACAAATGTAGAACAAGACGCCGAATGTCAATGCGATCGCTCCGACCGTCTGCCTCTTCGTGAGTGTTGGCTTCGCTCTCTTACCAGTTGAATAGCGAGGAATGGGTTTGCCGTCTCGAATTTTCTCAAGATCCGCTTTCAGAGCCTCGACTGTTTGATATCTAAGAGTCTGCTCTTTCTCGAGGCACCGTTGAACAACCTGCTCGAGACTGGACATCAATCGACTGCCCTTCAGCTCTTGAGGGAAGGGCGCCACCTCTTCGTTGATGTGTTTGACAACGAGCTGGATTGGATTACTGCCTGCAAAAGGTGTTTTTCCCGTCAGCGTCTCGTACATAAGACATCCGAAAGAGTAGATATCAGATCGCTGATCGAGCATGAAACCCAGGCATTGCTCGGGACTCATGTAGTACGGGCTGCCGAATACTTCGCCGGTTTGTGTTAATTCTCTCGTTTCACGGCTGGCATTGGGAAGCAATGTCGAGATTCCGAAATCGACAAGGCGTACCGCGCTGATGTCCCCATTCTCTGGTTGGTTAATGATGACATTGGATGGTTTGATATCGCGATGAATGACTTCGTTTTGGTGGGCATAAATTAGGCCTTCACAGATCTCCAGGAAGGTTTTCACTGCTCGTTCCGGACTCAAATTGCCTTCGCGTTCCAGCAGCTCCCCCAGGTTCGATCCCTCCAGGTATTCCATGACCAGAAAGG
Organism: uncultured Candidatus Obscuribacterales bacterium; assembly: GCA_964436185.1. GTDB lineage: Bacteria > Cyanobacteriota > Vampirovibrionia > Obscuribacterales > Obscuribacteraceae > CAYTDR01. The sequence goes on from CAYTDR010000184.1 coordinate 8,758, forward strand.
GCACTCCATCTGGTGCGCGGCCATGTTCGTAAACAGCTACCAAGTTGGGATGTGTCAACTGGCTAACCGACTCTGCTTCTTTCTCGAATCGCTTGAGAGCAGTGATGTCTTCCGCCAATTCGCGCCGAAGGAACTTAATTGCGCAAAGGTTCCCATCTCGGTCGCGAGCTTTGTAGACAGCGCCCATCCCACCCTGCCCGATCCTGGTGATAATCTCGTAGCCTCCTCCAACGTCAGGGAGCTGGAGGGACTTTTCTTGATTTTCGCCCAACGGCGAGTGGGAGTCCTTATCGACGGCTGTATCTTGGTCGAACGAGGTTTCTGCCTGTCCCGCACCCACCGGCTCGGAGTAGATCTCCTTTACCGTGACGGAAGCTTCTTGAACATCTGTAGAAATAGGCTCTTTTGATGACATATTTACGATGTTCCCTCAGTAGGAATTTCTTTGCGTCGGGTGCGGAAATGTGGATGCTACAGAATCACCCTTCCAATTCGTTCAATTATTCGGTCAAACACCGACATCCGGACAAAAGAAATCTGCTGCTGGTAAGCAGGCGCCGGACTTCGCCAGCATCTCTTACTCCTTATCAAACGAAATTAGGAGTGTTTCCCTCAAAATATATGAAATGTGGTGAGCGCAATCTATACGGTCCTACAAACCCACAGACAATCTGAGCATCAAAGTAAGAACCACCCATGCAGGAACAAGAGTGGTGCAGGTAGCCCATCGGCCGTTCAGACTGCAATCGAGCATGCTGAACCGACTGAACATATTTCACATCAGCCTAGATGCGCTCTAGTTGCCGCTCAGAATTGCTTGCAGCACGGTTTTGAAAAAATGTTGTAAGAAAAATTAGCTCCTGGCCGATGCAGTCTCCTCGTTATTTTCCTTGGCGGCTTCGTCAGCTAAGTGAGTGAGGGGGTTCGGAGATAATTTGCTCTTGCTCTCTTGACCTGACTTTATGTCCTCGCCATTAGCACCATTTTTAGGAAGAAATCTGGTTACTGTTGAAAGAACATGCGATGTTGCTTCCGGGAAAAGTGCGCGGAACTTCGCAATGAATTGCGCCGGTACTGTAATGATCAACTCCGCATCGCCAAATCGGCACGCTTCGACGATCTCTGATGCGGCACTATTGGCATTGGCAGAGAGGAAGGGCAGTGAGTTGAGCGTGCTGAATAGCGCGTATTCCAGGCTGTGTTGACCCTTAAACTTGGCATTGATGTGGCTGCCTGTACGCATCAATCCGGGATAAACCGAAGTTACGAAAATATTTTCTGGCATCAGCTCATACCGGAGCCCCTCTGAAAGTCCAGCCAGGGCGAACTTGCTGGCGTTGTAAGGCAAGAGATGAGGTACGCTTATCTTTCCGCCCACGGAAGCAATGTTCACGATTCGACCGAACTTCTTCTCCTTCATATAGGGAACAACCGCGAGCGTCGCGTAGAGCGATCCCCAGAAGTGCGTTTCAAATGCCTCGCGAAAATCGTCCATCGTCATGGCGTCGAATGGACCGACTTGTATTATGCCGGCGTTATTTATGAGTACATCAATGCCACCCATTTCTTCCGCTATCAGGGCCATTGCAGCTTCGACGTCTTCCTGCACGGTCATATCGCAAACCACGACACGCGCATCGACACGCTTTCTCTTCAACTCATCTTGTGCAGATTCCAGTTCTTCAGAATCTCTCGCCAAAAGTACCAGTTTGGCTTTCTCTTTTCCCAGTCGGCGCGCCAGAACCAGACCCAGTCCACGGCTGCCACCTGTAATTACAACTACTCTGTTCTTGAAATCTATGCGTCTAAACATGCGACCTACGTTGGTTAAAGCGTTTATAACCGTAGCTCCCACGAACAATGACACCAACTTGTTTTGAAACACGAGCGTTCCTCCGTAATAATCGACTTTCGACTCACTTCGATGTGCGCCGCTATCTGCTTTCGATCAATGTTTGAATTGTCCTGAGAGCAGCTTCTGTAGACATAGCACAGACAAGAATGAGTAACGGACAA
>CAYTDR010000185.1:0-9023 GCA_964436185.1 uncultured Candidatus Obscuribacterales bacterium
GGGTGGTTGCGGCCGTGACCGACAGCCTCACACCCGAGCTGCTTCAACCACGCTACAGAAAACTCGCCGAGGGAAAACATAAAACCTTCGGACACTGTTACGCCGGTTCGGAAGCTGTTTGTTATCTTCTGGACGGCAAGGAAGGCGAGTGGTCACCACAAGTGGTGCGAGTCCAGGGTGGAACGCACTGGTATCTCAAGCACAAGACAAACGGCAAGGTCCTTGACCCTACCGCCCAACAGTTCCCCGATCCGGTCCCCTACGAAAACGGCAACCGATGCCCATTCTTGACCGGCAAACCGAGCAAGCGTGCCGCCATCTTGATTGAGCGAGCGAACTCACTACTCGCAAATGTTCGCCGAAAACGGGCGAAACAAACGGCGTAAGTGGCTCACGTGAAAGTTCAAGCAACCGACCTGGCAGTCAAGCCAACTGCCAGGTCGTCGCGCTCCTTCAATAAAGCGCGTCTCAAGCCCACACCCGAGTTTCATCATTTCATTTTTGCCGCCCGTTTTACTATCTTGCATCATACTATTGGACACAACATTTAAGGTCGTCCGAATTGGACGACCCTGTGAGGAGTCCTAGCTAAGACAGGATCGATGGACGCCGTTGCTTTAATTGCCGCGGCGTCCATTCGGTACCAGGCGCTCGACTAGTTCTGAGGCTGCACAATGCCCCGTTTGATGCCCGTGACGGTCAGTCGCGAACCAACCAGTCCCAGCCGCGCGACAGCTTGCCTCCCAGTTCCCGGGCGCTCCCGGTGACCCAGTCGCAGGCGGCTTCCACCTTGCCGCTCGCCAGGTAGAGCGAGTAGATTGCGCCGGCGGCGAAGCCGAAGACCGCGCCGAGAATCGCCCCGACGGCGACTTCGCTCCAGTTCTGCAGGGGGTAGAAGCAGCAGCCGGACAGGACGAATGGTCCGACGATTGCTCCAATGACCCCGAAGACCAGCACGCGAAGGACGCTCTTCAGTAGCCAGTTCATGAAAGCGGACATGTATCGGTTCCTTGTGTCAGTGAAAACTACTGTAAAAGCGACGGAGGATGATCGATCAGACGGTGGGCTCGAAGTGGATCCGCAGCTTGTGCGCGCCGAGGCAGAGGGCGGCGACGAAGAAGGGGATGACGACGCCGCAGGCGACCAACGGGGGGAGGAAACGCCGCATGGTAACTGACTCCTGATGACCTTGGACTGGGAATAAGTAACTGCTTCGTTCGTCTCAATGCTGGTTGACGGATGCAGCACGAACGCTCAGACCGAAATCGTCAGTCGCGATTCGCCGCCTTACGCTCACGCTGACGCTTGGTAAACAGTTCCCTCTGCTCTTCTGGTGACAAGGACTTCTTCTTCGGCTTGGGGAAGAACCGGTCTTCGAGGTAGTTCGAAATCCCCGCAGCGACGCCCACGGCGACGGACGTTATCCACCAATAAAGCGGTTCGGTAATCGTCACAGAACCGGGGAAAACCAGGCTGCCGATGAAGTACGACACCGGGAGAACCACGGCGAAACTCAGCATGAAACCGAGGAAGACGAAAACACTGTTCGTCTTCGAGATGCCGAAGCAATCGGCCAACCACAAGCGCGCGGAGATTTGCGCGAGGGTCAGGACGAAGAAGCAGCCGATGATGCCGAGATACGCCCAGCCGTGAACATCGAGCTTGGCACCGGCTCTGCCCGGAAGCAGCAGACAGGGAGCAACGATGACCGCGTAGAGGGGGACCATCAGGGCGATGGAGAGAAAGAGCCTTTTCATGTGCGTGTTCCTCAGAAGAATGAGCGGATTGAATTCGAGTCTGCGAAGACATCCGGGTCGCGAAAGCGCGATTTCAAACAAGCTCTAAGTGGCGTGAGGCGCACGAATTGGGTTGAAGAAGCTCCTTGAGGTGAAATTGATTAGACAGTTCCCATAAAGTACCGTTTTGCCGCTTTGACTGCTACCGCGATTTAATTTGCAGTAGCACAGCTTTGATACCGGCCGCAGTGCCATTTCGCCGATCCGCTGGCCCAGATAAAATTACGGCAGATTGTTCTTAGGATATTTCCAGAAAAATCAATCTGCAGTAAAAGGCTGGCGCGTAATAGCGGTTTTTAAGCTGAGATAATGAATCTCGCGAAGCCCACGTCTCTGAATCTTTGAGACTTGTGCGAGTAGTCATTCAGTGATTTGATATCCAAACCTTTTTCGAATCGATAGTTTTTCGGTCCAAAAATATCAAACATTAGCTTGCGCTAATCCGCCGAGGGTGAAGGCCGGGCGTGGCTTTTGTGCCCTATCCCGGGAAATACTGTAGAGTATAGTAAAAAAGGTGCGAAAATCCGAAAACCGAAAAGAATCTGCCAGGGCGTGTCCGCTATCGGTCCGCGCGATGATGATTCGCGGGCCGATAGCGGACATTCCCTTACTACTGGTTAGACATCACATGTGGTGGCGAACTTACTGAGCCCTCAGTCCTTCGCCGGCCCTGTCTTTGTAGTAGGTGGAGACGCGTCGAGCTTGCCGATCGAGGATGTCGCCCAGGCTCAATCCTTCCGGGTAGCGGCTGTAGGCGGCACGAATGCACCAGGAGAGAGTCATCACGCTCAGGCAGTTGCGCACAGCTACCGCCAACTGCAGCTTGTCGGGGAAGCCGTTGGTCCAGAGAACAGCAGAAGCCACCGTCTCGTACGGTTCGATGATTGCTGCTTCGGCCACCTTGAGCGGCTTCTCAGCCACGAGCAGACGTACGTGCATGGCATCCAGCCAACTCTGCCGTCGTTGCAGTTCATGATAGTCCGGCTCGTTCATCCAGCCGGCCGCCTGCTGGCTCGCGGAGATCGCCTGATCGAAGGCGTCGAAGGCACGCTCCAGAGGGCGGAACGCGGCGGTAAGCGCTGCCAGACGCGGCTCGTCGGTGTAGTCGATGAAGCTGCGGAAGAGCGGCGGTACCGGGCTGGCTTTTTGCTTCTGAGACATTTGTGTAATCCTTTTGCCTGGTGGTGTTTGGCATAAGCGCGGGCTCCAGGCGAGCTAGGCACTCATGCTTTTAGAAGTTGACTGAAGCACTAGCAGACGAGCTCCACAGCTTGTCCGAGTGTCTATCGACAATTGCTTCAACCAACTTGGCGGACTGTAGAGGAATGAAAGATGCTATGTGACATGGCTGTTGGTGCCATGCCAAAGTCAGTTTGGCTTCTCAGCTCCAGGAGCTTTCTGCACAACGAACATCAAGAGCCCTCCCAGAGTCGCTAAGCAGACACCTGCGAGTATCCGTCCGTCGTCCGGATGCGGCGAGGCGAAGATCAGCAGTATCCCGTGCATACAGACAGTGCCGACGATCAAGCCCTTGATGGCTTCGAAGAGGCTCCAGCGCTTGCCGCGGTCGTCCTTGGAAACGAAGAGCAAGATGCTCATGAACAGTCCCATTGCGATAACTGCAACCGGAACCTGGTAATCGAATTCGTTCATGACTTGGATTCCACAGTCCAGGGATGCGGACATTTCTGTCACTCGACAGTGTCCGATCTCCTGTTGTCAGGGCGACTGGGCGTATGGTCTGTTGAATCAACCGCCAAATCGAAGTGGAGATGAATGTCGACGGATGCCAGGACATCATCAGGAATCAGGTGTGATTGGGGTGGAAGAACTTGTTACTGAGGGCGTTCTTGGGAGGGTTGGAACAACGGGGATGGAGTTATTCTATGAGATCGTTGGTCCACGTTTCCAGCTCACTACTAACGGCTCTGTGCCTGAATATCAAGCTTGAGCCCGTCATTAGCTCTTTCTTCGGTTATGCGATTGCGCCAGATCGATATTGCGCTAAGATAGAAAGCTTGTCGTCATGCTCGATTGTACGGGCCGCTACAAGCTCTCTTTTGGTATTTTGATATCGAACTGATGGTGCTTCTGCGGCCCGATGTTGCTCGATCAGGGCGTCCTTAGCAGCTCATTGATGCCGATTTTTTCTCGTGTTTTGGCATCGACCTGTTTGACGATTACAGCGCAATACAGACTGCAGGAGCCATCCTTGGAGGGCAGACTTCCTGACACCACTACTGAGCCGGCAGGTACTCTGCCGTAAGTGATCTCTCCCGTATCGCGATTGAAGATTCTAGTGCTTTGCCCGAGGAACACGCCCATGGAGATTACGGAGCCTTCTTCGACCACCACTCCCTCGACGACTTCAGAACGAGCGCCGATGAAACAGTTGTCTTCGATGATTGTCGGGCTGGCTTGCAGGGGTTCGAGGACTCCTCCGATGCCGGCTCCGCCTGATAAATGAACATTCTTGCCGATCTGTGCGCATGAGCCGACTGTCGCCCAGGTATCGACCATGGTGCCTGAGTCCACATACGCGCCGATGTTGATGAACGAAGGCGTGACGATCACCCCGGAGGCGATGTAGGCTCCGCGTCTTACCGCAGCCGGTGGGACAACACGAAAGCCGCCTGCGCGAAAATCTTCTTCGGAGTAATTGGCAAACTTGCTGGGAATTTTGTCCCAGTATTTTGTATGGGCACCGTCCATGATACCGTTGTCATGAATGCGGAAGGAGAGCAATACGGCTTTTTTCAGCCATTCATTGACGACCCACTCTCCACCGACCTTTTCCGCTACCCGTGCAGCCCCGGAGTCGAGCATGGCGAGTGCATCTTCGACAGCTTGTCGCACGTCCGGCGCTACGCTGTCCGGTTTCATCTCGCCTATCCTGTCGAACGCTTCCTCGATAGTATCTTTAGTCTTCGTCATTTGCTCCTCCTGCCTGCCCAGCTTATGCGGGCTGTCCTTGATTGCTATGCTTTTTGATGAAGTTCGCCATCCTCCGCGCACCCTCGACACATTCGTCCAGTGGTGCCACCAGGGCGATTCGGGCGCGCAAGGCACCGGGGTTGATACCGGCGGATTGGCGGGAAAGAAAGGAGCCCGGCAGCACGAGAAGGTTTTCCTCCTCGTAGAGCTGTTTGGCGAAGAGCTTGTCGTCCATAGGCAGCTCCGGCCAGAGATAGAAACTTGCCTCGGGAGCTTTTAAAGGCAGGAGCGGACCGGCAATCTCGATCACCTGTTTGAACTTTTCCCGATAAAGCCGTCTGTTCTCAATCACGTGGTCTTCGTCTTGCCAGGCAACACAGGATGCGGCTTGAACCGGTGGAGGCAGCGCGCATCCATGATAAGTTCGATAGCTGAGATACTGTTTCAATATCGCCTTGTCGCCAGCTACGAAACCCGAGCGCATGCCAGGCACGTTCGACCGTTTCGATAGGCTGTGAAATACGACACAACGCTCGAAGGTCTCGTTGCCGAACTTGTACGCCGCTTCCAGCAGCCCGACCGGCGGATTGTCCTCATCCAGATAGAGCTCGCTGTAACACTCGTCGGATGCGATGACGAAGCCGAAGCGAGCAGATAGTTCGAGAAGTCTTTTCCATTCCTCGAGCGATACGCATGCTCCCGTGGGGTTGGACGGAGAGGAGACGTAGATGAGCTGGCAACGGCTCCAGACTTCATCCGGAACGATTGCAAGATCTGGTATGAAACCGTTTTTTTCATCGAGATTGAGAAAATACGGTTTGGCACCGGCAAGCAATGTGGCGCCTTCGTAGATCTGGTAGAAGGGATTGGGCATGAGAACGAGCGCATCATGGCTCTGGTCGATGACTGCCTGAGCGAAGGAGAACAATGCTTCCCTGGTTCCTGATACAGGTAGAACGTTCGCATTCGGATCGATACTGCTTGCCGGCAGCGAAAACCGGCGCGAAATCCACTGAGCAATTGCCGTTCTCAGCTCCTCGCTGCCTTTGGTGAGCGGATAGTTGCTCAGTCCAGCCAGATGCTTGATGAGAGTCTCTTTGATAAACGCCGGGCAGTCGTGCTTGGGTTCCCCTATCGACCAGCGAATGGGACTCCTCTCAGGGTTGGGCGTTACACCGCTGAGCAACTGGTCCAGCCGTTCGAAGGGGTAGGGCTGCAAGCTCGCGAGACGTCCGTTCATTTGGTATTGAAGTGGGTGATCAGTCTTCTGGCAGTTTCCGCCAGCACCGCCGAGCCGACGTAAAGCTCGGATTCGTTAATATCGAATCGTGGACTGTGATGACTCCGGGTATCGCCCTCGAATTCCACGCCGAGGAACATGAAGGCGCCGGGCACCTCTTGTGCCATGAAGGAGAAATCTTCGCTCCATGTCTTGGGCGTCATCGTGAGGACCTTCTTCTCGCCCACTAAGTCCACGGCCGCCTGGCGCATGATCGCTGTTATTTCCGGATCGTTGACTGTGACCGGGTAGCCGAGCTCGAACTTGAGCTCATAGTCACCGCCCAGGGCTCTTGCCACGCTGGCAGCTTTATCCAGTTCTTCTCTCAATTTCGTTCGCACGCCTTCGCTGAAGGATCGAATTGTTCCTTCCATGCGCACAGACTCAGCAATGACATTGCCCCGCGTGCTCGAGCTGTGGAAGGCACCGATGGTAACGACCGCCGGCTCGAGGGCCGAGATTCGACGGGAAACAATCTGTTGTATGACGTTGACAACCTGCGCGCCCAGGACGATGGCATCTATTGTAGATTCAGGATAGGCGCCGTGACCGCCCTTTCCTTTGATGGTGAGGCTGAACCCGTCGACAGCCGCCATGATCGGACCTTCGACAATGCCGATCGTGCCTGCTGGAAGGGAAGCATCGACGTGTTGTCCGATGACGGCACTCAATCCTTTGAGAGCCCCATCCTCTATCATTCGAACGGCGCCCGAAACGCCCTGTTCGTCTCCGTACTCTTCTGCCGGCTGCATGAGCATGCGGATCTTGCCTGGCGGTTTCGCGTCTGCAAGCAGTTTAGCTGCTGCCAGCGCGCAACTGACATGAGCATCATGACCACAGGCGTGCATAATGTTGCGGTTTTTGGAACGGTACGGAACTTCGTTTTCTTCTTCAATCGGCAGCGCATCCATGTCGGCGCGAATTCCGATACAGGCGCCTTCGCCGAAATCGGCTGTGACACCGGTCTTGCCCACGCCGGTCTTGACCGAATAGCCCAGTGCCTCGAGACGGTGAGCCGCGAGCTTAGCGGTCTCATGTTCATCGAAGCTGAGTTCGGGATGTTGGTGGATTTGGCGGCGAGTTTCGACAATCTCCGCTTGCAGCCGTTTAGCCTGGTCGATCAGTGTCAGTGTGCTAGCCATTCTGGTTGAGCCTTTCGAGAAAGATGGTTGGACAATCAGGTGATCGATTGGCATCGATCGTTTGTTAGAAGGAGACGGAACGGCACGATTAGCCGAAGAATCCTCCGCCCTTGCCTCCACGCGGAGACCACGATGCCAGCGCCTCTTCGACCACTCTATTGGCAATATTCAAAACCAATTTGCTGAGTGCTTCGATTTGCTCTTCGGTAAACTCCGCTTCGGTTTCTTCCATTGCTCGTCTAACCATTCGTTCTGCTTCACCTTTGAGCATGTGAGACTACCTCCTTCTGGCATGTAGTGCCTGGGTTTCTGTGACTGTTAGCCGTCAAAGCCTGTACAGTTTATCGCAAAGCCATCCAGTACTGTATTAGTTAGGAACGATCACCGTTAAACTCTCGCCTGGGTGGCGGCTAGTATATGAGCGTTTGGTTTCTCTCGGCTCGGCTCGACCTCCTGTCAATATCTCTTCTGAAAGCTTATTAGATTGGGTTAAGCCCTGGTTGTGTGGATATTGCGAGTAATCCGTGGACTGAACTAGGACAACTCAAAGAAAATTTCCTTTCTCTTTTAAACCTTATCGGTACCAGTGAGCACAGCGTACTCGCGCAGCCGGAACTGCTTGATACATGTATCTCCAGGGGCGATTGCCTGTTTGGTTACGAAGCGTTCGCACTCGTTGATTTGTCAAGCGAGCGGCGGCTAAGGTCTGGTGTCTCTCGCTTGAACTTTGTCTGGTACGTAAACTCTCAATTAACCCCTTTTCTACCTGCCAATCTTTCACTCCCGCACGGGGTCGATAATGCTGGCGGGTTTCTGCGACTGGCGAGTGTTGCGCCTTAGTCGCTAATTAGGGAGTCACCGTAGCGTTGGTGGCGACTCTTTTCTCTCAAGGCACATAGCTGAAAGGCACCCCAGAGTGAACGACAAACCCGTCTCTCTCCGTAAGTCTGGCGACGACAACCAGGGCGACAACGAGGGCAATAACGGAGCCCCCGCGCCGAAGGTCAACCCGTTTATGAAGTGGCTCCTGTTCTTTCCCGTCGTCGTCACGATGATCTTCGTCGAGTGGGCACGCCACGTCTGGAAGAAGGTCTACGGTGAGGAGGGCAGCCCCGGTCTCCTCTTCATCGGCATCATCGCTTCGATCGCGGCAGGCATCGGCACCGGCTATTACGTCGGCTGGGTGCTGGAGGCTGCGCTTGTGAAATGGCTGCTCGCCGGTACGGGCGCGGCGGTCGCGACGTTCGTCTACGGCTTCCCCAGCCTCGTACACTGGGGCCTGTCGAGAGTCTTCGAGGCTGCCACGACGATGTGGGATGTCATGCCGAGATGTGAATTCTCGGAATATGGCCTCCTCGCCCGTCACAAGGACGGTAAGCTGCGCAAGACCGGCTGGTTCTCGACGACCCTCGGCGTCCTATCCATCATTGCCGGCGTCGCTGGCGGTGGGTATGCCGCGTGGAGCGTTGGCAGTGCCATTCATGCCAAGCTGGCGTGGAGCATCATCAGCATCGCCATCGGCGGTTTCGTCGGCCTCCTCACCTTCTGCTTCTGCGTCGCCATCGTCGTCTGGCTGATTAACCAGATGGATATGGTCGCGGTCGCCCTGGCGACTGGCGCAGGCGTGGCTCAGGTGTTGATGCCGTTCAATACCGGTCTGGTGGAGAGCTACGGCTTCAACAACGGCTTCAGGTGGGTTCCGGCTGCTGTGGAGTTCGCGGCGTTCGCGGGGTTCGCTTTCCCGCTCCTGCATCTCCTGATCAGCTACGTCGGCTCGAAGCTCGGCGGGATCATCGACCGGTACGGCGATTTCCTGGAATCCGTCTATGAGGAGAAGAAGGGCGGATATCGGGAGTTCTACCTGCAAGTCGT
>CAYTDR010000185.1:9123-10773 GCA_964436185.1 uncultured Candidatus Obscuribacterales bacterium
TCGTCTACCCGCTCGCGTACGCGCTCGCCCGCGTGATTCTCGACCCGGTCCTGGCCAGTTGGCTGCGCGACCCGCTGGTGAACTTCCACACCTGGGCGTTGAACGGCGTCAAGGGCTCGTTCGACAAGGTCTACAAAGACAAGACCGACTACCCGGGCTTCTTCCTGCAGGTCATTAACATCAGCCTGGCGCTCACCATCGGCGCTTCGGTGGTGTTGTACCTGCCGGCGATGGGCCTCTCGCTGGTCGTTCTCTGCGGCATCGCCGCTGTCGCTGCCATCGTCGCCTACCTGCTCATCGGCGCGCTGCTGATGGAAGCCGGTAACGGCCTGATCGGCTTCCTGGCGTCGCTGGGCGCAGGCTACCTGACCTTCGTCCTCTACACCGCGGCCGGTCTCTGGTTCGAGTGGTTCGGCGCTCTGGTCGCTGCCGCCCTGGTGGCGCTGGCGACTGGCTTCGTGATCTTCCCTGTCGCCTACCTGATCATCCGTCTGCTCACCAAGCGGACTCTGGCCAGTTGGTCCGGCGCGGCTCTGGTCAAGGCGCACGACTACTGCTTCAACGAAGTCAGCCACGCCTTCAGCAACACCTACTCCGACAAGACGAGCTACCGCGAGCTCTTCCTGCACCTGGCCAACATCGGTGCGACTTTCGCGTCGTTCCTGCTCGCCTCGTGGATCGCCGAGGGGCTGGAGCTGCCGCTGGCGCTTTCGGTCTTCGCCCAGGTGGTGCTGACCGGTGTTTCCTACCTGCTCTTCTTCCGGCTGCTCGAGAAGGCGGGAAGCTGGCTGGTCAGCCCGGTGCTCGGTGTGGCGCTCGGTGTTTATACCGGTGCTCACGTCTTCGCCGCGCTGAGTTACAACATCTGGTGGAACCTTGCCATCAGCGCCGGCGTCGGCGTGGTTGCGCTGGTCGCCGTGTTCTTCATCGTCTACCCGCTTGCCTACGTGCTCGTGAAGACGCTGCTGCTGCTCGTCCAGGCGTCGCGCTGGTTGCAGCCGGTCATCGCCGGGGTCTACAACTACCTGTGGGACCTGTTCGCCAGCATCTGGAAGCAGTTCTTGGAGGTGTACAAGGGTTTCAGCGCCTGGTGGACGCCTTTCTGGGCGGAAATCCGGCGCACGTGGAGCGACACCTGGAAGTCGATCAAGGACTCCATCGGTCGCAAGAACGGCTAAGGCCACTCGCTCCAGGGTGAAGCTTGACTGGCGGTAGCGTTGCGACGCTACCGCACAAGCAACTGATCGTGCTCGGCGGCCCTTATGGTAGGGCCGCCGGGTTTTACAACTACTCTACTGGAAAGAAAATCATGGAATTCCTCGTCGTACTGTTCTTCGGTGTTCTCGGCAGCGTCATCAAGCGCTTTGCGCTTCCCGCCATCGCGATAATCGCGGTGGTATCCGGTATCACCTTCGCCGCGGGCGGCTCGTGGCTCGTCGCTGCCGGGATCAGTGCCGGGATCTGCGTCATCGGCGCGATCGCTGTGACAGTCGCCGCGCTGAACAAGCCCTGGTAAACAGGCGAGCGTAGATTGACCTGAAGAACCGGAGAGAGTGGGGGCACCAAGTGCGCCTTCCACCCTCTTCGTTCCTGGTTGTAGTACTATCGACGATAGTGTATTCGGGGCGGCGGATAGCGGATAGTCACATT
>CAYTDR010000186.1:0-10759 GCA_964436185.1 uncultured Candidatus Obscuribacterales bacterium
CGAAAAAGCTGGGATTCCATGCCTGTCAAGAGGTTGCAGCAGAAAGTTGAGAGCTGATTTCAACAGGATTTACAGTGCCTTTGCCCGCCGCGGCCGGAAGCATCGCGATTGCGTGATCGGGCGTGATCATCGGTCGTGCGCCCTGCATTGCGAGAGATCACCGGTGTTATCTTAATCGGTGCTATCTTCGGTGGCTCGAGGCGGATCGCGCCCGCGTCAATCTCATCTGACGCCTTTTTCTTTGGCGAGTTTGCGTTTGATTGAGATTGAGGGTCGGGGGTTGAAGGCATCTGTTACTGCATGAGAAATTGGGACAGAACTAACTTTCTGTCAACCTAGTAAGTGACTCAATCGTAGTACATATGGCAACTTTGACAAGTGGGAATATTCCCATTTACAGGTCAAATTGCTGTGGGACAATACTTTCAGGCTTCTGCGATCCGCTGTAATAAATCATAATTACAGCAGGCTCACCAACAATATCTCTATTATTCCGGTGCAGCAATGCTTTGGAGCTGATGAGCTTGCTCAATATCAAAACGTCGTGCCCATTCAGGTGGACGCAAAAGACCATACTGCAGCTTTCTCTCCCAATGCACGCGTGTAGGCGGAGCGCCGGGCAGTTCATAGTACGTATATACGCTGCCACGACATAGCATAGGTCCTTGAGTGGTTGGGCAGAGAATATATAGTTGACCAGCACGTCCGGTACCGAGTGTAATACCACTCTTGGGCAGCGCCGGTTGATCTCTTTCTCTTTCTCCTTCTCCGCCTTCTTCTTGTTCCGCTGAAGCAGGAGCAGTAGCAGCAAGAGCAGCAGGAGTAACCTTTTTGACGCCCTCTCCGATGAAGAAGGGCTCGCCCACAGGACAGTCCACAGCCGCGAGAATTTGTCCGATATTCTCGAGCAGAGTGAAATCGTCCATGGACACGGGCTGCCCGAGGATCTCTCGATTGGCGATTGAGTTCAGTCGGCCTAGGAGCTTGATATAGTCATCCCCTCGTGCTTTGTATTCCGGGGGCAAATAGCCCAGTTCGTCCATTTGCTTCATCAAGCTTCGGCAGTCCTCGCTCATTGCCAGAAAAACGCGCGGACGCGGGTCCAGATAATGGAAGTGCGCCCGTCCTCCCTTGCCCCGTCGGTTGCCTGCCGGAGTCGTGGAAGCCTGATCGGACGGTGCGGAAGCCTGCTCCTCGGCGGGCGCCGAGTCTTTAGCAATCGGATTGTAAGCCACGTAACTGTCAATCCATGCCGCTATCGATGTTTCCAGTTGATGAGTGAGCCAAAGTTCGCTTCGCAAAGCTGGTTGCACTGTAGTGGCATACGATGCAAACAGATTGGAGATGATCTGCCAGTGCCGCTCGTTTTGGAAAGGCACCACCTGTCCCCCGAGACTGGTAGCGCCGGATTCGCGCACTGCTCGCTGCAATTTAGGCAGCCACTTGGTGAGGCGAACATTGAGGGAGGTCGCTCGCTCCTTAAGAAGGTTGGTTGCCTGACCGGCACCGCGTGAGTGCAGAACCAGGAGAGAAAGTGGAATGGGCTCGGGACCTTCCTGCACTTCCATGACATTGGGCGCAACATCGGTTAGCCAGGGCAGCTCCGGCGGTTGAACCACCGGGAAGAGTCGCACGACTAACTCGTCGGTTTGCTTCTTTCGTTCCATGTCGAAAATCGATCGAGAACCGAGTTCTACCGGCCGTTGTTTCCGCACCGAGAGCATGAGCTTCGTGCGTGTGATCGGCTGTGCCAGCGTGTTGAGCAGGCGAGCGAGATCATCGCTTGAAGTCGTCAGTACGCTGGCAAGCTCCGGAGGAATGATTGTCCTTTTGCGTGAGTCGTTGTCCACTCCGACGAGCGTCATAACGGTGGCAATCTTGTTCCAGACAGCCAGAGGAGAACCCTCACCATGTGGTGCTAGAGCCAGGCTGCGATAGAGGAGCACGGAGCGGCGAAAAGAGTTTCCGCCACCAGTCAACTCATTGTTGGTTATGTCTGTCATCGGGAAGTACATCCGCGACAGCCATTGATAACACCGGTGGAACTGCGAAAGCCTTGGCGAACTGCCTAGCCAGCCCCAGGGACGGAAGAGCGCGAAGTTGTGACTGTAGTTGAAGATTCGCGAGCGTCCTCGTTTCTCTGACAAGACCAGCTTGTAATCGTGGTCCACGAGCTCCGAGGCGCCACCAATATCGGGTAGGCGAATGGGTGGATCGAGCAGCTTCAAGCCCACCGAGAGATAAGCGAGGTTGCGCTGGATGTCGTCTTTGACCTCTTCGTCCTCCGCCTTTGTGTAGTCAGCGATGGACGAGTTGATCATGCCGATGAGAAGCTGGCGCAGCTCCTGATAGAGATGATTCTCTATTGCTGAGCCGAGAAGAGCATTGGTAAAGCCGAAGTACGGATGCATGAGGCAATCTACAGTGATGAAACTGGATTTGCCTTCCTTGCGCAGTTGAGTATAAACGCTGGACATTTCCTTGCAGTCAGGTTGGCTGGCTACCAGAAAATGATTGAGACCGAGCGTAACTACATTATGTTCGGTCAATCCCGGTATCACCATGCGTCCCAACATGATCGCCTCAGGGAGGAGAACGTTCATCTTCTGCGGCTGAAACATATCGCTGAGCGTGAGCTTTTCCGGCACCTTGATCATTCGCTCGGCTGGATCACGATACTTGAGCTTGGTCGGATGGATGAGCACCGATTCGCTCAGTTGCCCATATGCAGGTGTTACCAGCGTCGAAAGCGAAAGGCAGAGAGCGGCGAGCCGCCGGCACAGACTGCTCGTGCTCGTTCCTTTCGTTTGATTACCGCCGGACTGTCTACTACGCATTGCACCGGATAGACGGCGCAATACTCGAGTGGTTCCATTCCTTGGGGTGAACAATTGGGCCATTAGCTTTTCAGATAGGAAATCGAGTCCAAAGAGACGAAACGTGCCGCATGAATACCGGATTGCGAAGCCAATTGGTCGACGACTTTCTGGTCGATCGGATCGTCCAGGGTCATAACCATGACTGCATCTTGCCGAACACCCACCCGTCCTACGCTCATCGTGCTGATGTTAATGTCTTGCTCACCGAGAGTGGTGGCAACCTTCGCCACCATGCCTGGTTGATCTTTGTGCATGGTGAAGAGCATATATCTTGCCGGCGTGAGATTGATCGGATGTTCGTTGATGTGAGTGATGATAGGCTCATTGTGGGCGAGAATTGTCCCGGAAATGGACGTGGTGCCAGTGTCGGTCGAGATAAGCACGGAGAGCTCATCTCGAAACTGTCCGGACTGCTCGAATCTGCTTTCTCTTACCTGGATGCCATGATTCCGTGCGACAATTTGAGCATTTACATAGGTAACGCCTTCTATTCGACCGGCAAACAAACCTTTCAGAGCTGCCACCAGTAACGGTGCAGTGTCCTTGCCCGCCAGCGCACCGTAGGAGATCAACTCTATCTCCTTGACGTTGCCGATGCAGACGCCTCCGGCTATGGCTCCCATGGCTTCGGAGAGAGGCAGATATTTGCCCAGGCTCTTCAAGATCTCCGGACGCATGAAAGGCAGATTGACAGGGCTGCGCGCCAGACCGTCGACGAGATAGTCGCGGATCTGCTCAGCCAGATCGATTGCTACATTGAACTGCGCTTCCATCGTCGATGCACCGAGATGCGGTGTGAGGATGACTTTATCGGCGAGCTCGAGAAGCGGCGAGTTTTCCGGTGGTTCTTTGTCGAACACATCGAGCGCCGCCCCAGCAACGCGACCTTCCTTGATCGCCTTGGCCAACGCGTCCTCGTCGATGATACCGCCCCTGGAGCAGTTGATGATTCGCACTCCGGGCTTAATCCTGGAGAGAACCGTGCCGCTGATTAGATTTGTGGTCTGCGCATTCTTGGGCGTGTGGATGGTGATGAAATCTGCCCGGCGCCAGATCTCTTCCAACGGCACCGACTCGAGATGCAGCTCTTTAGCCTTTTCCTGACTGATGAAGGGATCGTAGACGATCACCTTCATCCCCAGCGCCAGCGCGTAAGTGGCTACTCGGCCGCCGATCTTGCCCAGCCCGATAATGCCCAACACTTTGTTGAAGAGCTCCACTCCCATGAACTTGCTTCGTTCCCATTTGCCTTGTCGCATCGATTCATGCGCCTGAGGAACGTTTCTGATCAA
Source organism: uncultured Candidatus Obscuribacterales bacterium (assembly GCA_964436185.1). Lineage (GTDB taxonomy): Bacteria > Cyanobacteriota > Vampirovibrionia > Obscuribacterales > Obscuribacteraceae > CAYTDR01. Next base: position 4,172 of record CAYTDR010000186.1, read on the forward strand.
GGAAAACATCAATGCCATTGTGTGCTCCGCAGCACTGGCAGTATTGCCTTCCGGAGAGTTGACTACGAGAATACCGGCTTCGGTTGCGGTATGGAGATCGATATTGTCTACGCCCACTCCGGCTCTACCAATGACTGAGAGCTTCTTGCCTTTCTTGATCACTTCGGCAGTGACTTTGGTTCTGCTGCGTACCAGAAGAGCATCAAACTCATGGATCGTCTCTTCGAGCTCTGCCGGAGTAATCTCGGGATTGTACAAGACGTCGAGCTTCGAGGACAGAACCTGAATGCCCTCGTCGCTAATCTGATCGGCGACCAGCACTCTCTTGGTGCTGGTCTTAGCTTCTTCGGTTTGTTCTGCCTTTGAATCTGCTTTCAACATCGCTGTTTTCTCCATTGGTCCGCCGTTTCAATCGAATTGGCGTCTTCTCTGACCGTACAACATCTTAGTACTTGGCGCTCGAGCCCGCCCGGCTATCCGTTAATCCAGGGGTTTTGATGCATAGATTACCTTATGACGCTGCTGGCGCTCGGCTTGTTTATCCGAGAATGCAATCGGCAGCGGCTGCACCAGGACCCAGGCTTCCAGTTGGTCGGTGCGGTTTTTGGAGAGCAAGTGACCGGATTGACCTAGAGGCTGAGTCTCGTAAAACTTCTCATCATCGGACATATCTATGAGAAGTCGTTCTGTCGGACCTACCGAAGCCTGGAAATTGTCCGGACGGATGTCGACAGAGAGGGCGTTGAGTGTATCCTGGTCGCCACCGAGGCCGCGACGAGGCGGGTTCATCAGCTTGTCGAGGAAGTTTTCTCCTGCCGGCTGACCGGTGAAATATACATTCTTCGCATTGAGCACGTGAAACTTCGACCATGACAGGTTGTTGAGGTCATCCGAACCTTCCTTTATTCGCAGCGCTTTTAACGCCTGACCGAGCGTCGTCACGGCGAAGGCATCGAAGCTACGAGTCTCGGGCGGCAACCAGGCTGCCGGCTTCTCCGTCAGGAAGCGCTCCACCTGCACCGTCCATCGCGGCCAGCGGCGCATATATTCGTCTGCGAGCTGAGGACCCAATTTAGGAATTAGAATCCGTCGTGCTGTGGTTTTGATATAAGACTCGTAAATGCTGGCCGATGAGCTCTGGCGTCTCAGGTAGCCATCCCAGGCGTTCATCAGCTTCAACGCTTTCAACTGGAAGGTATCGACGACTTCCTGCTTCTCCACTGCCTTTCTCAACACATCGCGTACGAGATTCGAGAGAGGAGCGTATTCGTCTCCTTGCAGCTCCGCCATCTCCGGCAGACCGGCACGACGACCGGACGTCTTGAATGAATTGAGCACTGCGTCGGCACGTCGCACCGCATACGGTGTTACGGGCGGTCGGTAGGAGGGCAGTCCTGTGAAGTTGCCTACGATATAACCGTTCTCCGGATTGTAGATGCTGGGCAGGTTGTTGAACTCCATCCTTCCAGTCCAGTCGCATTTGCCTGTCCAACCAGGCATGATGATCGAGCCGGAGAGCTCGGTGTTGAGAGCGGACGGTTTTCGCAGTGGAATGTTGCCAGCCAGCTGGCAGCCCACGTTTCCTTTCTTGTCCGCGAAGATGAAGGACTGAGGAGCCCCTCTGTATTCTTTGAGAGCGCCACGAAAATCTTCCCATGAGCCGGCTTTCATCAAGCGATGGTAAGTCTCTATGGAAGGAGTAGTAATATCGTATCCGCTCCAGGAAAGCACGACTGCCGTGGTGCCACTGGAAAGTAGAACCGGGCCGTGGCGAGTGACTGTCACTTTATGTCGTTCGCTAGATTCGCTAAAGCTGCCCTTCGAGCGAATGTACTCATCGATATCGCGCGATACTGCCCAGCCATCTACGGTCTTGTACTTGTTGGGAAACTGGCGCGAGAACTCTTCGACAAAGAGATCTTGTGTATCGGCTTTGAGAGCGATGGCACCCCAGGAGATCTTTTCGTTACGTCCGAAGAGAATGCCTGGCACACCAGCTATGGTGACACCGGCTACTTTGAAGTCGCCGGTGCTCAAGACGCAGGCATACCAGAGATTAGGGTCGGTTAGTTGAGAGTGCCTGTCGAGAGCGAGTAAGCAACCTCCGGTATCGGATGTGGTGCCTGAGACCACCCATCCGTTAGAGCCGTATCCGGGGACGCTGTGCGCCACAGATGGACCGGTAATGTTCCTTCCCGTGGCGCCCTTGTTGGCGTAAGTGGAAAGTACCGGCAGTGACAGGCGCGACGAGAGTGTGGGTGAGCTGTTGATTTGTCCGGCAAGCTGGCCGGCAACCTCTGCGGAATGGCTAGCGTCACCAATAGTAAGTCCTTTGAGGCTTCGCAATCCGGGAAGAGACTTGCGTGAGGTCGCGCCTTTTGGAGTCCGTTTTTCCGGTTTCGCCTTGGGGGCGGTTGTTTGGCCGGACGGAGCTGCAGGTGCCGCTGTTGCCGGTCGTGTCGTGCCGGAGGTACCGGCGGTACCGCCGGCTGGCGCCTCGACAGGATTGGCCGCCAGGCGCTCTTCGAACAAACGGGAGGAGACTTCAGGACCGACTTTGTCCAGGATTCGCTGTCTCAACTCATCGAGACTCCAGGACTCTTCTGTAATGTATTGAATGTATTTGAGCACCACCAGGGTGTCTTCTTTTGTCCAGGCTGTCGGTTCATAGCCGAGAACCTGCATCTCGAGAGGTTTCTTTACCGAGCCATGATCTTTTATGTAATCGTTGACGCCGGCTGCATAGTTTTCGATCGACTTGGAGACAGCCGGAGAGAGAAGCTTCAGCTCCTCTTTGGCGACCCGGGAAAGTCCGATCTGGCGCATCAATCTGTCTTGAGTGAGGCACTGAGCACCGTAAATCTCAGCCAGCTCGCCCCGCGCGGTGCGCCGCATAATGTCCATCTGAAACAGTCGTCTGGAAGCGGACCAATATCCTTGAGCCCGGTAAAGATCGGCATCCGATGAAGCCTTGATGTAAGGGACGCCCCGGTCATCGCTGACGATCGAAACCTCCTTCAACAAGGACGGCACCACTTCAATACCATCGAGAACCGGCAGGCTCTGGATAGACACCCACCAGGCGAGACCCGGCAGAGCAACCAGTAACAGAAGGACGATCACAGGTAGAATCACTTTGAACACAACACCGCTTCTTTGTGCAAGAAAGCGTTTTATCGAAACATCACTGCAGTCGTGAGCTTCCTTGCACGGGACTATAACTGATAGCTTATTTTAGGCGCTTTACTTCTTCCGCGAAGACAATAAATTGTTTATGTGCTTGGTAACTTCACAAGCCATGAGTTCAACATCTCGAACGGATTGAGATATTTCCCGCTCATCTTCGGCAATTGCAGCTCTTTGCAGCCTTTCGGCCGATTCAGCCAGATTTTGCACCATCAACACATTGCATACTCCTTTTAGTTGATGCGCCAGGTGGCGCACCTTATGCGGAGAATTTGTATCCATTTCCCGGTTAAGCTCAATTACAAGTCCTTCCACTTCATCACGAAAGCTCTTGAGAATCTCCTCGAGGCCTTCTGCGCCGTAAAGTTGTGAGACCAGGCCGAGATCGAACGGGCAGGCTGACTGTTCTTCCTCGGTCTGAGTGGTCGATGGAGTACTGATTTGTGAACTATCGGGCTCCTGGCCAGGCTCCGAGAGGTTGTGCCCGGGAAGCCAGCGCGTCAGCATCTCGTCCAGTCGCTCGAGGTTGACCGGTTTACTCATGTAGTCGTCCATTCCGCAAGCCATGCAATGTTCGCGATCCCCTGCCATGGCGTAAGCCGTTAGGGCAACGATAGGCGTATGTCCGCCACGCGTACTTTCCAGCTTGCGAATTTGCAAGGTTGACTCGAATCCGTCCATGACCGGCATCTGGCAATCCATGAGAATGAGGTCGTAGGAACGGTCTTTTACGAGATCTAAGGCATCTTTGCCATTCTCGGCCACCTCAACATGTAATCCGCAACTGGCAAGTTGCAGCTTCGTAACCTTTCTGATCAGCTCATTGTCCTCGACCAGAAGTATTCTTGCTTTCGAATCGGTTACGGCCTGGTTGTTGACAGCGCCATTGAGAGTGGCGGCCCTGGTTTCCTTGAGCTTTACCCTATCGTCATCGAGCAGAGCGCCGAGCAGAGATGCCTGGTGAATCGGCTTCGATACGACCTTTGAGTAACCCTTCTGGGCAAAGTAGCGAACTATGTCTCTGTCGTAGACATTTAGCAATAGCAAAACGTTAATCCGCCCGTGGCGACGATCGCGCCTGAGCACCTCGAGAGCATTGGCTGCTTCCGACCATTCCGAATGAACATCAAAAATGATGCAAGCCACATTTTTCTTGCCGCGCAATTGATCGAGGTCGTAAACCAGGGCGCCGATTGACGCCACCGTGCTTACGGCGTATCCGGCCGCTGACAGATAGTCGGTCACTACCTCTATAGTCGGCGCGGAGCTGCTGACCAGATAGACTACTTCTGATTCCAGCCCCAGTTTGTTGACGGCCGTCGGATCAGGAACCTTATCCAGGGTTATGGTAAACCAGAATCTGGAGCCTACTCCTTCTTCGCTCTCGACGCCAATCGCTCCGTCCATCAATTCGACGAGCCGCTTGCAGATGGACAGTCCCAGCCCAGTTCCGCCGAAACGTCTGGTGGTGGAGCCGTCAGCCTGCACGAAGGGAGTAAACAATCGGCCCCTCACTTCCGCGGATACGCCGATGCCACTGTCTATGGTTTCAAACCTGATTCGTGTAGACATCTTGTCTGATTTGCGAACAATCAAACCGGCAGACGAAGACGCGGTTTGATTGCCAGTTTCAAGTGTGTCGTCTTCCATGCAGCGCAATCGGATCTCACCAGATTCGGTGAACTTGACTGCGTTACTCAAGAAGTTGATGAGAATCTGTCTGATCCTGATCGGATCTCCGACCAGGCGCTGGGAGAGGTTCGGTGAAATATAGTTGTGAAGGGAGAGGCGCTTTGTCTGCGCTTCTCGGCTGAAGAGATCGACACAGCCCTCCACCAGATTGCGCAGATCGAAATCGATAGTCTCGAGCTCGATTTTGCCCGCTTCGATCTTGGAGAAGTCGAGAATGTCATTGATGATTCGCAAAAGAGAACTGGCCGATTCGAGCACATCTTCTACGTGGCCGCGTTGATCGGTATCCAGAGGGGTATCGAGTAGCAGTTCCGACATGCCGATGACCGCAGAGATCGGTGTTCTGACCTCGTGAGAGATGTTGGCGACGAACTCCGTCTTCAGCTTGGATGCCTCCAGCGCCTGGTCGTAGAGAGCAGCTAGTTTCTGCGCCAGGATTTCGAGCTCCTCGTTGGCTCCTTGCAGGTTTTGCACTTGAGTGGCAAGATCGGCGTTGAGCATCTCGATCTGGTAGCGAGCGCGCTTCAGATCCGTGATGTCCATGAGCAGCCCATTGAAGAGCACATCTCCGTTTTCCAGCCCCTCGGGTGTGGAACTGGCGGTAATGTAGGACATTTTGCCCTGCTTGCTGATCACGCGTCCTTCGAATCGGAAGATGGAAAGCTTCCTTGTCGATTCCGCGATGCCCTCCAAAAGCACATTTCTGTCGTCTTCATGAACACAGTTGATACCAAGCCATACATCATTGACTAGCTCGTCGGGCTCATATCCGAAGAGATCTCTGCATCCTTCACTGATGTAAGTGAAGCCGAATGAGCCATCCGTCCGAGAGATGAACTGATAGATCAGTCCGGGAATATGTTTGCCGATCTCGGTGAACTTATTGTTCAAGCTAATGATCTCGCGCTCGGCCTCTTTTCTGTCGGTAACGTCGTACGCTACTGCATAGATACGGTCACCGACAGCAGTGCCACTCCAGCGAAACCAACGGATCGCACCTGTCTTCGCGACATAGCGGTTTTCGAAGTCTCGAATGACGCCTGTTGCGACTAGTTTCTCAACGATAAGGCCGGTCTTTTCTTTGTCCGCTTCGTGAATAAAGTCGATAAAAGGACGTGCCAGAAGTTCCTCCATCGAGTACCCGAGGCGCTCACTCCAAAATGGATTCAACCGTTTGAAATATCCGTCGAAACCGGCGATACAGAGAAGCTCCTTGGAGAGGGTGAAGAAGATGTTGGCATTGGTGAGTTCCCTGGTGCGCTCCTCAACCTCTGATTCGAGCTGGGTTTTGATCGACAAGAGTTCGTGCTCGGCATTTTTCAGCTCACTTATGTCGGAGGCGAAGGCGATAATCCCTTTGATCTCTCCGTTCTTTACGTATGGGATCTTGTCTGTACGGACCCAGAATTTTTGCCCGTCGTGTGACTCGAACTGCTCGATTATTCCGCGTTTCGGCTTACCTGTCAAAACGACCTCTCTGTCATCTTGATAGTAGTTCGAGGCCTCGGCCGGGTGAATTTTTTCTGTCTGACTACCGACAATCTCATCGGAAGGCAAACCCGTCATTTTGGCTGCGTACTTATTTACTGCCAGAATCTTGTTGTGTTTATCCTTATACCAAACCATAGATGGGATGGCATCGAGCAGAATACTAAACTCGCTGTCTCTGCTTGCCTCGCCCAGGTTTACTCCCAGTCGCAGAGTCACTTT
>CAYTDR010000187.1:0-10743 GCA_964436185.1 uncultured Candidatus Obscuribacterales bacterium
CTCCATCGTAACAGCAACATTTCCAAAGTAATCGTCGCTGAAACGCCACCGCATATAATGAACGGAGGACCGATTCCGCCAATCCATTTAGAGATGCAGCGGCAAGGAGCTGACCCGGTGAAGTCTGCCGCTCGGCGGAATACGGTTAAGAGGACGTTATTGTTCTTTGTTCGACAAATATATTTCCGAGATCTTATAACCCCAGCCTTTGGAAGTCTCGATCAGGGAAGGAAACCCTTTTTCATCCACTTTGGTCCTTATTCGACTGATGCAAACGCGAACCGCTTCCGGTCCGACATCTGATTCAGAAGACCATAGATGTTTAATCAGATCATCCGTAGAGAAATAGTGTTCGGGATGCTTCAGAAGGAATTCCAGGACTTCGAACTCTTTCGGCAGCAGTTTGCTTGTCTTTCCGTTAACAGCCACCGTGCAGGTCTTGTAGTCTAATTGAACGCCTGTTTTTTCGATTCTCTTTGAAAGCATGACTGGTGGTCTTCGCAACAGTGCACGAACCCGTGCCACAAGCTCGTTGCAGTCAAACGGTTTGGTCAGGTAATCGTCAGCGCCAAGCTCGAGCCCTTCTACCTTCTGGGTGGTTTTGTCGCGATTGGTCAGCATGATGATGGCTGCTTGACCGCCGCGTTCTCGATAAGCGCGGCACAGCTCCCCACCGTTCATTCCAGGCAGATGCCAGTCTACAACGGCGATGTCGTAAGGAGAATGAGATAGCCGGTATAGCCCTTCTTCCCCGTCGTAAGCGACTTCCACTGTTAAGCTCATTGTTTCGAGCAACTCTGCAATGGACGCAGCGACGGCAGCATCATCTTCGATAACGAGAGCTTTTCCCACCGAGACCCTCTAAATTGCAACAAAACAGCAAAATTAGCATGTAAAAATAGGTCCGTCAAGAAAGCTCGCGTGCCTGCCTAGTATTCAATCCGTGTATTCGGCAATGCTTGAGCCAGTCTTGCTCTGGCTGCCGGCGTGATGTTCGTGCCACGCACGTTCAGTCGCGCTAGATGATTAGCCATCCTGGAGAGCGGCGTGACGGCGGCGTCGTTGACTTTGGTTCCGCTGATATCGAGGTCGGTGAGTGTGGAAATGCGGCTTATCGGATCGAGACCGGATGAGGTCAGCCTGGTGGAGGACAGGTTCAACGTCTCGAGCGGGCTGCGGGCAAGCGAGAACATTCCGCTGCCTGTCACTCCGGTGGATGCCAGCGATAGGTCCGTCATGGTTGGTATAGCGGCGACAGTAGGCAGGGTGGCATCGGTTACAGGCATGCCGGTCAGATCGACGCGCGTTAGTCTTAATGCTCCGGCTTCTGCCGGCGTACTCAACATGACGAGCAGCCTGGCGGCATTACTGGCGGTGCCAGCATCGCCGCTGCCTGCAAGCTCTGCTAGCTTGGCTTTGGCTAACGGCATAATGTCTGTTTCCAGCAGGCGCGCTCTCTCGGCATAGATTTCGTGGAACGGGCTCCTGGAGCCTTCGGGAACGAGCGCCAAGCGCTCCGCAAGTGCTCTGCCGAGTATAGCCGCTCTAATTGGCGCATTGTGTGCCATATGCCAGAAACGAGAGCCGGACACGGAAAGGAGCTCCTCTCCGAAGTGTACGCTCCAATTCTCCTCCACGGGTCGCGCATATTCACGCGCCATGTGTCCGTTCTGCTCCAGCCCTGCGCCGATATCGAACAGAGCCCTGAGAGCTCTCATCTGATCTCTTACGCTGTGCGACCATTCGTGCGCGATATCTTCATGGAGCAGTCCATCTAAGTTGCGCCGGTAGAGTGTGATCTCGCCATCAGATGTGGTATCGGCTGCCGACTTGAATCCAGGTCCGTGTCGTTGCTGGAAGAACGGATCGAACGGATTCTCTTCTCCTGATATAACCACCTTTCTAACTATGGACTGGTCGGGCAGGGCTTCAACCATCAGCATCACTTCTTCCGGCAATGCTCTGTCCTTGAGCGGATTTCGCTCAAGCTCCTCTCTGGCAGCCTGGCTTCCGGGGCCGTTTTCCCCGGCGCGACGGCGCAAGTCTCGCACCGTGTCGAGCTCTTGTGCGTAGCGCTCAGTCACCACTATCTCGGCGGTGGTTCTCGGTGAGCGATAGATGCGTACGGGCGTGTCGACGAGATCGAGATTCTGCACCTGGAAGTCTGCTTGTGTTGCCGCTTCAGTCGGACGGGCTCCGTTGCCTTCTCTAGCTCTAAAGATCGGCTCTGTACCTGGTGAGTATTCCAGTGGCGCGGCGTTGGTGCGTACGTGCTCGGGAGAGATCGGCAGATCTCTTGCGTTCATGCGTCCATCGCCGGCTCTTGCTAAGAAATCGACAATCTGTTGCGGTCCCCCGGCTTCGTCGGCTGTTCGCACTGATGTCCTTTCCGTGGGACGAACCAGTTCGCCTCCCAGTGTTTGTTGCCGTTGGGCTGTTCTTGCTCGTTCGTACTCGAGGTTGCTGCGATAGAGACTCCTGTTTTGCAAGCCACCGGGAATTCCAGCGACACCATCTATGAAGGCATGGGTTAATCCGGAATGCAGGACGTTGCCGGTTGCGGTTCTCAACGCCTGGAAGTCTCGAGGGAGTCCGTTGTTCCATTCGGTCTGCAACTGTCTGGCCACGCCATTGGAGAAGCCGAAGCTGGACGAAACAGAAACCGTCTTCAGCAATGGGCTGCGCTCCAGCAAGCCACCGGTCATGGTGCTCATTCTGCCGGACAGCGCATGCGCTCCCCAGAAGAGCGCCGCGTCGCTGACGAGGCCGCCACCACTAAAGGTTCCTGCGGCAATTTTCTCTGCGCCACCACGAAGATCGACAGAGCCTGTCGCCTCGTCCAGGTACGTGCGCCTGTTAATCGTGTGTTCGAGAAAGCGTGAGCTGGTCCCAAGTACCATGCCCTGACCGGGTGCCGTCAGGTTAAACTTTCCCATTTGACCCATGACACCACGAAGGGCAAGACCTTTGCCGGCGCCGAGTGTGAAATCGATGCTTTGCTCACCGATGGAATCACCCACCCGCGCCTGGTCGAGACCGAAAGACATGGCGACTGCGGTTCTGCCTATCCAGGGGCTGGTCAATACGTTCCGCGCACCTTTGCTTTTTCCACCCATCATGAAAAGCGAGGCAGTTTTTACAAACCCTGTTCCATAAAGGGAGACCGTCTCCTGATTATCGAGGGTTTCTTGATCGCGAAAGAGCGCGCTCCTGATCCGTCTGGCAGCGGCGTTTTCGTTGATCGCCGGATCGCCTGCTGCTTCTGCTCGCGAGGTTTGTTCGTAAAGTGTCTCCAGTCCTTTTCGTGAGTTTTCGTCCGACCGCCAGAGCGTATCGAAGACGCTGGCAAGCAAGCTTTCTTCCCGATCCTTGCGATCGTGTCTGGCAATTTGAGTGAGAATCTCATCAGAAAGGGAGATCCGTCCTCCATTCATAACAACACTGAAATTGTTAGACGACAGCGTGGATGCGTCTCGTAAAGATGAAAGGGCTTCAAGATCGGTTGCTGGGTCTGCCCGGCGCTGGCCCGTCAGAGCGTCGAATGCCATGGATGAAGGAGGTTGGGTTCCTCCTTCTGCCTTTGGTTGCTCTCTTGTCTCGAAGCCGTTACGGCCTTCGCTCATAGCTCATTGCCTGACTTAGGGGATCCGGAACCGGACTTTCGTCCGTTTTCCTCCATCCGACGCCTCTGTGAGTATCACAAGTATGTAGTTACATCACTATGGGAGGAGCCGCAGGCGTAGATTAATTTTTATGGGAATCTTCCCATAATCTCCGGTTCGTCCAGCCAGAGGTAATATCCGGATATGATTTATTATTGATCCGTTTTTTCTGAACGAAATAAGACATGAGACACTGGATGGCGAGACGCCTTTGATTGACAGTTCGACGAAATCTCAATTGCTGCCGGAAGAACCTCATGAAAAGAGGAACTTCCATCCGCTATTGGTGAAATTGTCAGCAAAGATTCGGCCCCGGTGTTGTGATGGAGCAGGTTAATGAGATCAAGTATAGCTCGCAAGGGCATGATACTAGCGGGGGTGCCTCTCGTCTTCGAGCTGGTTTTCATCGTCGCCTTGCTAATACTCTTCTACCAGGCTCAGTCCGTTTCAACGCGGGCGATGAACTCAAAGCTTGTAATTGCAGAGACCGAGGCAATGCTTCATGTGGTCTGGGACGGCTTCCAGCAGGCTGGTCAGGCGCTAGTCACTCAGAGGCGAATTGATTCTGCCAAATTGGATTTGCTTACAAGAAAGGCAGTCCGAAAGCTGGATTCGATGAGAAGTTTGGCTGCCGGAGATGTGATCCAACTACGCAATATCGCTCGCTTAGACGAAGCATTCCAGGGCGCCAGAAAAGAGGTTAGTTCAGCCAGAAAGGCAATGGAGGAAAAGCAGCCTTGGGCAGGCGAAATTTATGCTCGTATGCTCTCTCGCCAATACAGGAATCTTCGGACCATGGGAGACGAGATTACCAACCGAGAACTTAAGAAACAAGAGAAGATGCCTCTCACAAGTGGAGAATCGCTAATGCTTGTGAATTTTGGCGTTCTCACAGGCATTATTGTCAATGTGTTGATTGCCCTTTTTCTGGCGAACTTTTTTGCCAGAGGAATTACGGACAGAATTTCAGCCATTGTAGATAACATTCAGAGGATGAAAGAAGACCAGCAGTTGAGTGCTCCAACAGAAGGAGACAATGATGAGATCGCTGTCCTGGATCGCGAATTCCACGCCATGGCTTCCTCCATAATCGACGCACGGAAGAAAGAGCAGGCTCTGGTTGGAAACGTTCGATCCGTTATTTGCTCACTTAACAAGGAGTTGAACTTCACAAAGGTGAGTGACGAAGCCAGCCGGATTTGGGGGCAGCATGATTTTCTACAAATCAATTTATCCCAACTTTGCCACGAAAAAGAATGGCCGGACATTGAAAGTCGCTTCAGAGTCTGCAAATCTTCTCGCGAAATGTCAATGCAGATGGACATTCAAATGGTTCCTTCAACTGGGGTCAGCGTCTGGATGCACTGGTCCGTATTCTGGTCTCGCGAGCACATGTCGTTTTTCTGCGTTGCCCACGATATCACTCAACAGAAAGAGCTACAGGATCTGAAACGTGATTTTGCTCAAATGATTAGCCATGATCTCCGTTCGCCCCTGCAATCAGTTTCGGCGTTTTTCGAGATTCTCGAGTGGGGTCTCTACGGGACTCTCAACGAGCGTGGAATTTCGAAGGTGAAAAATGTCAACCGAACGATCGGACATCTGATCAGATTGATCAACAATCTCCTCGATCTCGAGAAATTGGATGCCGGAATGATGGAATTGTCCATTGATTCGATCAGCCTCAGGACAATCGTAGAGACAAGTTTCGAGTTGATCAGTGATCTAGCCGCCCGGCGCAAGCTCAGTGTCCACATAGACATTGATGCTGAGATGAAAATTCCGCTCGATCAGGACAAGATGATTCAGGTTTTCCAAAATCTTCTCGGCAATGCGGTGAAGTACAGCCCTGTTGGTGGGGAAATAGAGGTAAGGAGCCGGCAAAGAGGCAACTACATAGAGGTTGAGGTTATCGATAACGGACAGGGAATACCGATAGAGGAACAAGACAAGATATTTGATCGGTTTCATCAGGTGAAGAATGCTCAAGGAAAGCAGGTTGCTGGAACCGGATTAGGACTGGCTTTTTGCAAACAGATCGTCGATCTGCACGGCGGACAAATCGGTGTGGAGAGCACCGAGGGCATCTCGACTACATTCTGGATTATTTTGCCTGCATTATCGGGACTCGCGGCTCATGCAGAAAATAGCTAGCCAGGCGGTCTTGAAATGGATGAGAAAAGGTGTGTTGTACATGCTGCTCATCGCTTTGGCATCGCCGGCAATGGCATTGTCTGATTCAGAGTCCCTGGACAAAGCAAGCCGAGATGTGCAAGAAGGCAAACTGAAGGCGGCGTTGAACGTGTGCAATTCGTTGGCGACAGGACAGCATAAAGAGCGCGCTCTGTCTATTCGGTCGCTTATATACCAGGGACTTGGGAAGCATGATAAAGCGATCCAAGATCTCAACGTTCTATTGTCACTAAATACGGAGACAAAGTGGGAGCACTATCTCGAGCGAAGTCGAGCGTTCTTTCTGTTCGGCAAGATGAAAGAAGCTCTGGCCGACATTGAAAAAGCGATCGAGCTGAGGCCGACCTATTTCCCGTTGTTATCTTTTCGAGCGCATCTGTTCTCTCAGTGCAACGAACATGAGAAGGCTATCTCCGAGATCACACGCTGTGTAAAAGGAGAACCTTCCCACCCTGGATATTTGGTTGAGCGGGCTGAGATTCTATTGCGCGCAGGGAGGAATAAGGAAGCACTTGAAGATGCAGATAAGGCTCTCGTTCTGAAACCGGGTGACCATCGATTTCTCAACCTTCACGCCGGTTTTCTGTTCAGGCTCGGTCAGCATGAGAGAGCCTTAGCTGAAATGTCGCGTTGTCGTGACGCCGACCGCAAGCGAGTTGAGTATCTGTTCACCCAAGCCTCGTGGCTCTGTGCTCTAGGCAGGTATCAGGAAGCGCTAACGGTTCTCAATAAAGATAGGCACAAAGACCTAGAGGAGAATATTCATTACTGGAAGTTTCTCGGACGACTCTACGCGACTTTGCAAGAGTACAAAAAATCAATTTCTTGCTACGCTCGCGCTTTCTCAATGGGTCCTCCGGACATGCACGATCTTTTCAATCGTTCTATCTCGCTGAACAATCTGGGGAAGAGACAAGAGGCAATACAAGATTTGAAGCGCGCGATCAAGCTGAAACCCGATCATGTTCATTTGTACACAAAACTTGCCTCGTATTACCAGGAGCAGAACGATCGCAAAAATGCCTGTCAGGTCCTTGAGGAGGGATTGAAGCACTGCCACCAGCATGACGACAGGTCCATGCTTCTGGGTGGGGTGACCAGAACTTCTGAGGATGTGGAGCGCATTAAATGGGCGGAGCACCAGTTAGAGGGAATGATCAAACATTATCCACAGGGAGCTCGCGCTTTTGATGCTCTCGGAACACTATTTTTGCTTCGAAAGGACTACGCAAAGAGCATTCGAATGTACGAGGCCGGGTTGAAGTGCGATTCATCGCCGGATATGAAGTCTACCATACTGCACGGACTGGCACGCACCGCCCTTGGTTGCGGCGAGCTGAATCGAGCACTGCTTGCGATTAATCAGGGAATCGAGCTCTGGCCGAGTGAAGTTGCTTCTCGTATGACCCGACGGACGATTGTGCAAGAAATAGTTGCCAAGGGGGTGAACGAGAAACTGTCGGATTTGCAAGGCGCAATCGATGATCTGAAAAATGAGAACACTGCCGACGCATCCTGCCTTGCTGCCAAGTTGTATTTATCGACGGGCAGTGAGAAGCCGGCAATTGAGGAACTGACTAGAGCAATTGCAAGACAGCCGACTAGTCATTTATTCAAAATGCGCAGTGAGATTCTGGAAGAGGCATTGGATTTGGAGCAAGCTGAGAGTGACTTGACTGCTGCTCTTTCCTTTTCCGATACTCCCTCCCTTTCAGATACCGACCTTTATTGGTTGTATGCATCCAGAGCTAAACTTAGAATGATGTTAATGAGAGCCGACGGTGCCATTGATGACCTCGGGCAGGCTGCCAGGTATAGCAAAAAACCGTTCAAGGAGTTGAGTCTGAGGGGATCTTTCTTGATGGATTACGGAAGGTTGACTGAGGCTTTGGCTGACTTTGACAAATCAATTGCCATTTGCGAGACATCGTTTGCGCTGGGGCGGCGTGGGCAGGTAAATTACCGGCTCGGCAATCTGGAGCAGGCTGAGAAGGATCTCTCGGCCGCTATCAAGGTAAATCCGGTGCCTTCTGAATACTTTCACACACGAGCCATGACGAATAAGCGGCTGGGCCGGTACAAGGAGTGTGTTGACGATCTCAATCTTCTCTTGAAACGCTCTCCACGAGATGCGTCTCTTATTAAAGCGAGAGAGGCTGCTCGCAAAAGATTGGGTCGGTAAGGCGGGAAGCACTAGTGTTATTGTCTGGGGTCGAACAAACATTCGGTGGCTCCTTCGCGAAGCTGCGTCGCGCAAGGCAAAGTAGGGTATATTCAATTCGATCACCCGTACTAACTAACAGCGTTACCGATTTGCTTGGGAGCGCTTCAGTTCATTAACCATGGCAAAAATTCTCGTAATCGAAGACGATTCGGAAGTCGCAGACTCGATACAGTTGTGGTTGGAGTCTCAACGGCACGTAGTAGAGTTGAGTGACAATGGTGAGGATGGACTCCACCTTTTGAGAAGTTTCGGCTTTGATGCTGCCATCATAGATTGGGAACTGCCAGACTTTACCGGGGTGGAGGTGGTAAAAAGATACAGGCAATTCGGGGGATTGATTCCGATCATCATACTGACCGGCAGACGGTTGCTGGACGACAAAGAGTCCGGATTGGATTCCGGAGCTGACGATTATCTAACCAAGCCATTCGAGATGAGAGAACTGGGTGCCCGTTTACGCGCGTTGTTGCGACGCGGCTCCAATAATAAATCGACAGAAGTAGTTTTCGGCAGTATCGTACTTGATACCATCAATCGTAGAGTGACGATCAATGACAAGAACCTCGATTTACGTCCCAAGGAATTCGCTTTGCTGGAGTATTTGATTCAGCATCCAAATGTAATCTTGAATCCGCATGAGATTGTCGATCGGCTTTGGTCTTCCAGAGAAGATGGCATCGTTGATTTGCTCAGAAGTCATATAACTCGCCTGAGGCAAAAGATTGAGGCAGCCGATAGCTCTGTGACAATTGAAGCCGTGTACGGACAGGGATATCGACTGGTCAACAAATAACCGGATGGCAGCGGCCGCGATCTGAAGATGTTGATACGGCAACGAGTGCAAACGGTTCAGATCTGAGTTGGTATTGCCATTGATGCGGACTTCCGAAGCGGCAAGCTTTGAGAGGCTTCTCTTAATATGGGCTTCTCGGACGGAAAGCCCTCGGTGGATTCATCATCGTGTATAGATCTTCGATGGTCATGGTGCCGTTGTGTTTGGCGCTCCACTGGTTGGTGAAGTGAAGCACCGGTTTGCCGTGTCTGTCAGTTGTTATTCTGTCTATGCAAATGACGTGCAAGCCTCCCTGATCGAGAGTGCCATCGTTGCCGAAGAACTTATGTCCGGTGTGAACCGCGACAATGGCAGGCATGTTGTTTTTCTGGTGGAGGTCTTGCAACAAGCGGGCGAGTTGATCAGGACTCTGAGCAATTCGCAAGGCACCAGGTTCGAAGTCCGCGTCGGTGTAGACTCTGTTTTTTCCTTGCTCCCAGGCTCCAAATGAACGGTTACCACGGATTACGAAACCGGTCTCTCCTGGGCCGCCGAGGATCTGATTATGGATGTCGGCAAGCTCATTGGAGCCGATGGAAGGAGAGTCATTCAACTCTTTGGCGGTCAATCTGCCGGCACTATCAACGCCGTATTTCACCAGGCGACTTCGCTGGTTTTGACCAGGCAGATGGACATCTTTTTGATACATGATGATTTCGCCCGGACCAACGTATTCGTCTCCCTGGAATTTTTGTCCGTCTCGGTATTTTATGTTCACCGCAGTTTGCTCGAAGATTTGGCTGGCAAAACTTCTCCGACCATCAATGTGAAGATCGCCGAACTGCCCTCCAAACAAACCTGGCTTGAGCATTCGTGCTTCTGCATCGGGCTCGAGTGTACCTGGAATTCGGGTCAAGTCAACGACAGATCCGTCTTTGGTGACATACTTGCCAGTCGTGGCAACGTCAGCCAGAAGCTGCATGTATTGCTCCGGATGCCTCATTATAATGCGTTTCTCAACAGTGGTGACGTTGCAGGTGGGGTTGGCTCCCTGTGAAACCAGGTCTCTGTTTATCAACTGATAAAGGGCCTGCTCGGCGATAATCTCTCTATTCGCCCTGCTCATCACAGTTTCGCTGCCTCCGGAAAGCATGCGGCGGAACTGGTGATAAACCATGGCGATCTGTTCATCAGGCAGACCTGCTGTCCTAGCCTGCTTTTCGAACGTCTCCATCATCTCCTTGAAGCGTCGCTGGCGCCACGGCTCCTTGATGCCGTCGGACAGACCACGCAGCTCTTTACGTTCCAGGTTTAGATTCGCATCTGAGTATGTTACTCGGCCTGACGGTTCATGGCGTTCCAGAGTACCATCTCTTCGTCTTATCATGACGAGGTCCGGATTATCCTTGCTGGTGTACCGCGGTAGTCCGTCGGCGCCTATCTCGATATTGCCTCTCCAATAGACTTCCTGTCTGCCGTTTTCATAAGTGCGTATCCAAACATCCCCTTCTTTGACAACCATGCTGTTGTCGCCGAGTTTGATTGAATTCAGCGAACCGTCGCGGTTGTAGCTGAAGGCTTCAGTGGCACCGCTCGCCTTGTCTGTGGAGATTATCACCTTTCCTTCCGGACCGAGGATTCTTGAATTTCCCAGGCTGTCAACTATTTTTGTAGATCGGTCCGGACGGCGAATAACGGTATCACCATTGTCGCGCGTGAAGTGAATGGTGCCGTCGTCTTGTCGAGTGCCCTGGTGACGGACGAGTTTCAATTCCGGACCGAACTCCGAGCCCATACGGATCTTGTCGCCCGGCTCTATCGTCACTTGTCCGTTGACTCGCTCGGGTCGACCAACTCCACCGCGCTGGATAAAGATGCCGTTGCCTGCTCCC
>CAYTDR010000188.1:0-10718 GCA_964436185.1 uncultured Candidatus Obscuribacterales bacterium
CTGGCAGATTGAAGGCGACCATTTGCGAGTCACCAACGAGTTTGCCGCCTCCAGCCACAATCAATTTATTCAAAGTCAGCTGACACCACAGGAATCAACCGCAATCGTCCTCGAGTTCCTTTCCAGGTTCCCTGCCGATGATTCCGGTGCGGGCGTTATCAGCGTCCCCAATACATCCAGAGACACCCATCTTCATAAGGTGTCGCCCACCCTGTCGTCCCTGATCGAACTCGGCGGCGTAAGAGCGCGGCTTATGGCACAGTTGAGATCGCGCGGAATTTTCTCTGGCTTTCTCGAGCTGCAGCAGTGCAAAGGACCACGCGACTGGGGAGCTCATGACGCAGTAGTAATTCAGAAGGTGGCAGAGGTGCTCTCGGTTGTTGTTCAGCAATCTGCTGACCAATCCAGAATCGAGATGGACGCCCAGGAGATGAAGCTGATCAACGAGATCGCCAGTCTCTTCAGAGAGTCTAGGGGCGTCAGTACGCGACAGTCGCTTGTCAAATCAGTTATGTTGGTCGCCGAGCATATGGGTTTCGCCCATTCAGAAATCTACCTTTTCGATCGGGACAAGAACTTATTGGAACCACAGATGCAGGATGCAGAAAAGCATTCTATCTCTATGGATGTGAGAGACAATCCGTTTGTGGAAGTCTTCCAATCAGGCCGTCAGAAGGCGATCAACTTCGAGCCCAGCCGCAAGCTCGATCCGATCTTCCGAGACCAGATGGCCCTTGTACTACCACTGATTTCAGAAGGCGCAAAACTTGGCGTTATTGCGCTCTGGCAGCGCTCCAGCAACCGACACAATCCGCATATCGATAGAGAACTGGGTTTGACCATCGCCGGTCACCTTTCAAACGTTATCCGTGCCGATCAAGCAATCCAACAAATCCGCGCCGACCAGGCACGCGCGGCTTTGATCAATCGAGTATCCAATGCGATCCGCAAGTCGCTCAAACGAGCAGACGAAATTATGGAGACGCTGGTGGAAGCATTGCAAGAGTTCTTCAAGCTCGATCTTTGCGTCTGTAGTCTTTACGATCAAACAACCGATTCATTCCGAGCCACACTGGTTGCCGGTCAAACACCAACCGACCGAAGAAACCGCAATGACTCTCCGCTGGAAGGAACCGAGGAGATTCCTCAAAATCTTGGAGAGCATCTCTTTGAGTTCTACAAGGAAGAACTCAAGGGCGGAGAGACAATCTTCCTCTCGCGAGAAGAGATCGAGAAAAAACTTTCAGGGCTCGAGCATCCCGCCGATCTGGGCAACTGCAAGTCGGCGCACATGGTACCACTCTTCTATGCAGGAAACTTCAAAGCTGCATTGTGTTTGATATCGCCTGAGCACGACAAAGAGTTACCAGAAAAGAGTATGCACATGGTGCTCGACCTGGCCGACCGAGTTGCCGTCGTGATCGCGCACGCAGAGCTGTTCGCGCAGGTCGAGCACGAGTCCGTTACGGACGCCATGACCGGACTGTTCAACCGCCGTCATTTTGAGGTTCAGCTAAGCAAGGAAATAGATCGCTATCAGCGATTCGGGCACCCTTTCTCATTCATTATCATCGACCTCGACTTCTTGAAAAAGATCAACGACTCGCTTGGACACCAGTTCGGCGATGAAGCGATCAAACATATCGGCTCCGTATTGAAAAAGAGTGTCCGAGATGTTGATACCGTCGGCAGATATGGTGGAGAAGAGTTCGTTGTCCTGCTGCCAGAAACAGATTTAAAATGGGCCCGCATGGTGGCAGATCGAATCTGCAGCTCCATTCGAGAGAAGCCGCTGGAGACAGTAGGCATAGTAACAGCATCTGTCGGTGTGGCAGTATTTCCTTACGACGCCGAAGATAAAGAGAGACTTTTTGAACTCGCAGATGCCGCGCTGTTTCTGGCTAAGAGCCGTGGACGGAACCAGGTTTGCACCGTGTCAGAAGACCTGATGACTGAAGAAGGGCAGTACCTGCTTACACCAGAGATGAAGGCCAAGGTAGACGCCGATCGCTATGAAACACCGCCAGCAAAAGAGGAAGACGCGAAGAAAGCCGCACGGCGAGAGATCAGTGACAAGGTACCAGTATTCGATTTAGATATGGTGTCAGACAAAGGCATTCTCGGTATGCTTGCTCAGATAGTCAAAACACTGGAAGAGAAAGATTCTTATGGCAGCGAAAGATCTCCCAGAGTCTATGGATATGCAAGCAAGATGGCGCAATCCTTGCACCTTTCCAAAGAACATGCAGAAATAGTTTCACTAGCGGCGGTACTATGTAATCTCGGAAAAATCGCAATTCCAGAAGAGATTCTCAAGAAAGAAGGACCGCTCACCGAGGACGAACTGAATATAGTCAGAGAAGCACCAACTCGTGGTGCAAAATTGTTAGAACCTACTCGATTGCTTTTCAGAGTCTCTCAAATTATCGAAGCATTCAGGGAAAACTGGGATGGCACTGGCTACCCTAGCGGCTTACGAGGTCCCGACATTCCGGTGGAATCTCAGATAGTTTCCCTTGTCGATAGCTATGTGGCGATGACGAGCGATCGTCCTTACAGAAAATCGCTCACCGGTGAAGAGGCTGTGCGTCAGATTCAGTCAGCGTCTGGAAAGAAATGGGATTCGCGCCTTGTCAAGATTTTTCTCTCCATTCTGCAGAAGGAGCAAACCCTCGAGCAGCAACAAATTTGAGCAATCGAGCTCACAGCCTTACAAACAATTAATCACCATCGCAAGGTACTTGTGCCCTCCTGGGTTCTGGCTTATAATGACAACAGATCGTCCGAATTCAATAGCTCATCCATCAGCGGGCTAACCAGTGTTGGACCCGAATAAGTCTCACGGAGTTAGAGCTGAGACGGTAGCGATCTATTTGAATCGGTTATGCTCGTATGAGCTCTGAAGTCTAAGGAGCAAGCCCCTCTGTGCCCGGTGGGTGAACCGGCAGAGGGGCTTGAACGCATCCAGGCATGCACCGTATATAGTGGCACGCAATAATCGCACTATTTTTCTTCTTGAATCTCCAGCTTTCTATATGCAGTACAAACGCTCGCATATGGTCTTTCTGATTTCAGGCAGTCCGACTGGTTGTTGAACCGACAATCCTGACAAAGAAACCTTCCGGTACCCGGTCGAAGCGAAACACAAACGACAGAGATGACTGTCGCGCAGACGGCGGCCAATATCAGGAACGTAAGCTGGATCTCAGTCACATCTAGCATGAAGAGTTTTTCTCGAGAAGAATCTCGATATTAAACACCCTCAGTGATGAAAAAATCAAATCGAACCGGCACCCGATGTTTCGATCGCGCTCATGTTTTTTTCCAGGAAAGACACGGTTTTTTCACCTGTTTTATGCTCGAAGAGTCCAACTATGCCGATAATTTGTGCTGCTTTTCAAGCCGGTGTGGGTATGATGAAAGGTACGACCGCTGGTTGCTCGCCGGATGATCCAGACAGAGCCAACCTGCAGTTAGTATGGTTTTGAAAAAAGAGCCAAGGCAATGCATCCAAACAAGTTTCTCTATCTGAACCCCGAAAAATATACCTCCGGCTGGACTGACCGGTCCGTTTCCATCCTCGCAACAGCGGTAGTACTGACATCCCTGGCATCAACGGCAGCCTCGGCACATGAATCAGTCGGACCTTCCGGATCTCGACTGATCAGTCTTCGTGCCAAGGGGGCCGATCCGGCAAGCAGCAAAAAGGCCAAGTCGAAAGAAGAAGAGAAGAGCGACTCGGCTGACAAACCGGCGCCAAAAGGAAAAATCAACGCCTGGAAACTTTCCCAGGCAAGCAAATTCGTCGGTCCGGTGGATTGCTTGATAGCCGACAAGGCAGTGAAAATTAGAGCTGAAAAGATGGGCATCACATGGCTGTTCAGGGCACCATCGTGGGAAGCCTTCATGTACAATACCGAGACCAAGAATTACTGCAGTTTTCCTTATGAAGTTTGGAAAAACAAAGTGTTTTTCATGCCATCAGGAAAAGCAGGGCAGACACGGGCAAAAATGCAACAGTTTTCCGTAGCGCCGAGCGGCAAGAAAGAGACGATTGCCGGTCAAAGCGCGCATGAGCTGCTGATCAAGGATGAAGCAGGTCAACCGGCTGGTGCCATTTGGATGGCGTCGAAGATCGCAGCCCCAAAACAATTTTCAGAAGTGATCGGCAGTATGGTCAATGTTCCCTTGAAATCAGGTGGAGCGCCACTCAAAGTGATGATGCGTCAGAAGCAGGGAAACATCGCGCCCATGCTCGAAACAACTGCTGTCGCTAAGAACAGCGTTGACTCAACTCAGTTTGAACCGTTGACCGGCTATCAAAAAGTGAAAGACGAAATGGCTCTACTATTTGCTGAAGGCGAGAGCCCCGGAGCCGGTAGCATTCTCGACGATGAGCCCACTTCGCCGAAATCACGAAAGAAACGCATCCGCTCGGAACTCGACAAAGCCAAGTACGAGTTCTAAAGCGCTTATTCTGCCTTAATTGACCACCACCTGAGCTCCAGCTCGCATCGTCTACGATGGCTGCTGTGTTCGACGAACTATCAGGTACTTTTGCGGCGAAACTAGTCCATTAGCCGCTGGACCCGCTCAAAGACACGCGACCCGAGCGCTCTGTCGGCTACGTATGCACCGACGAATCCTGCCAAAAGAATCTTGCCTACAGGAGGCGCAAACCTGTTGCTCAGCATTGTGCGCCCGGCTAAAGTACCAACTTCAAAGCCGCCCAATCCGATACCCGCACGAGCAGTTTCGCCGCATCCCGTTCCGACGCTTTCGTTAAAGCCGGAGTGAATCGAGTTTGCCATGGAAAATGCACCCACTGCTCCTAAGATCTTGACTCCATGGATTGCAGAAGAACCAACGGTAGACTGGCAAAATCGAGAGAACTTGAGCATTCTGCTTTCCGAGCCGACCTCAACTCGGTTTCGGAGATACGCATCTCTGCCGGCGATGGCTTCTGCATCCGCAGGCAATGGTTCGCCCACGAACGGCACACCACCTGGATCGAGCGAAAGGGGCTTGAGTAGACCGGTCCGGGAGTCGAGAATCTCAGGACCCCATCGATTGCGGATATAGTCTTTGACGAAAGTATTGGCCTCTGCCTCAGTGACGGAACCCAGGGCTGGCACGGATTTATACCAGTCATGATATATTTGACCGCCGAGCGTATTAGTAAGAAGTGCCGACCGGCGTGGTCCGCAGTAGACGTCTGACTTGAGTGCGTGTTCCACCTGGATCTGCGCCACTATCGCATTTGTCTCGGTGGCGAGCGTTCGAAAAGCAAGCGTTCTTTGCTGGGCACGACCGGAAACCGCGTTCTCCGGATGCGTCACAATGCCATCGTGATGACCGAGCTCGTGAGCGACGATGCTCACGGCGCTAGCTGAAGGATGCTCACCGGTCAGGCCAAGCATGTACGGAATGATTGACGGTTTCGTATAGAGAACCTCTCGAGAACCTGGAACGTACATACCACCGGCGCCACCGAGCTTTGCTTCAGAAGTGCATTCAAAACGCCAGCCAGCCCCTCGCATATCAGCAAGGCGAGTCTTGAACTGACTTCCAAGCGGCGAATCAATTGAAGTAAGTGTTCTCTCAATGGAGCGGAAGTCGGTGTGCAGCCTTCCAGTGAGCCCGAGCACTGCCGCTCTTGTGCAGACTGCAGAAGCGCCTGGCGCCAGTAACTCTCGGGCTTCCTGTGCCGGCGAACGCCGCTCCGAAACCGCCAATAAGGACAAGGAGCCACCGGCAGACGACACTTCTAGTGCGGCTTCAGCTCTTCCCTGATTGTGTTCGAATGGTGGCATGATGATCCGCTTGATTCCACGTTCGAGTATCGAACGCGCCACGCGATTGGGCAATACGCGGAATTCCCCTTGGTATATTGTGCTGGCCGACAAAACCGATCGTATCAGCGAGAGCTAGTGAGATTGCCGAAAAGCTCAGGAGCGAAATTCCGCACCCATTGCACCGAAATAGCGCTGCCATAGTTCGGCAGCTCGACTCCTTTCGATGAGACCGCTCTTTTCACTACCACACCAACCACCTTACCTCGCTGGTTAACCACCGGTCCGCCGCTATTACCCGTGGTGATTCCGGCGTCGACCTGAAGCATTCGCGGAGCTACTCGGCTTATTCTTCCGGTATTAAATGTGGGGGCATAATATTTTGATGAATCATCATCGATTTGATCAGATGCAATCGGATAACCGATCACTTGCACTTCCTGCCCCTCAGATGGTGGCATCGTATCGAGCTCCATGGGGAGGATGGACTGCGACTTCACGAATAAAATAGCCAGATCGGGGTCGCCCTGATTTCGCGCCACGCGATATAGATGCCCTTTCAGCGGCTGCTGTGTCACCGGCCCTGGTGCATGGAGAAAGTAACCCAATTCGAAGCTGATAGGCGCAAGTTGCTTGTACTTGTCGAACAACAATCGTCCCGCGTCTACGCGCCTGGACAGATAAGTCTCATAGCAATCCCAGATACCATCGATGGTTTGCGTGTAGACAACACGTTCTGACGAGGAAAGGTTTCTTTTGATTTGTGGCATTCGAACGATCGTTTGCAACTCCTCGAATCGTTCCTTGACCGTCGAATCGCCGCCTGCGCTCTGCTCCGCCAGGAGGCGCATGGCAGCATAGAAGCGCTGGCATTCGTTGATTATCTGCTCACCGCTGTCCACTACGTGGCTATTGGTGAGGAAGTAGGTGGCTCCGGCGCGAGAAGTTCTGACCGGAAATGAGCTGCCGAAACCTACAACTCGATAGCCCCTGTCGTTGGGAAAGGAGGCAAAGACCGGATATTTGTACTTCGGCGAAAGATCGGAAAGTTGGACGAACTTCCCATCTGCTAAACGCAACTTGAGCCCAACATTGAGCTGATACACCTGCTGCTTGATGCGCTTGTCCAGCACTTCCCAGCTATCTTGCGCCAATAACGGCCGCGATGCCGAGAGAAGGAGCGCGAGGAGCACCAACAAATGCATAGCGAGTGAAACACACCTGACTCTAAAGGCTGGTGGTACGGTTCTCACTAGATATCCTCGAAACACACCTCAAGCTCGAATGTTCTTTTCCAGGGAAAGCTGACTCTCAAATTGCCTGGCTCGAACTGCATCGATTGACCTATTCTACCGAGATATGGACGGATGAGCTGAGCCAATCTATCGATTGATGCCTCGGAGTTGAGCTGACCGCGCACTTGTGATTGGTATGCCCAATCATCGGAGAGCCTCGTGAACAGACACTTTTGGAAGGCTCTGTCGGTAACCGGCGTCCTTCGCTGGGTTCTAATAGCAAAGAGGCGTGCAATGCCTAACGCGATAGCCGAGCCTATCGTATTACCCGTTGTGTTCCATCCAGCATAACCGATCAGCTTGGACAAAAGCTCCGGACGCTGCACCAACTCCTCTACCAGTACGGGATCCGCACCGTTGGCATAGGCTACATCGCAAACTATGCATGGAGTCGTTGCCTTCTCAATCATGGATATCGTCTCTTGCGCCTGAGTTCCGGTCTCTAATTGGCGCAAGTCGGGCGAGCCGGGCAGGAGAATGTGATCTCCTTGCACTTCGCCGCCATGAACCACCACCGTGATGTCAACAGTGCGTGCATTGTCCGGACGCGTCTCGAAACTAGAGACAATCTCCACTCCGGTAGATTCAATCTGCGATTTCAGTGTTGCGGAGATCGGCTGACCTTCATAACGACTTTGACAACTAGCGGCCTGAGAGGGTGAATACAAAACCTTGGCACGTATGCGCATGCCCATGTTGCTCAAGGTCTCGTTCAACCAGGTCCCGAAAAGAGTGCAGAGAACCTCATCAGCTCCCGGATAACAGTAAATCTTACCGTTCAGATTGTACTGTTGCGCCTTCTGAACAAGCTTTTCCTTCTCGATTACATTCAGCCCTTGCACGCCAGTATCATCGACGCTAATCACAAGCCTGTCGATGACACCATCGGCCACGAGCGAGACTACGTCCTGATTGATCTGGAAATTTTTAAAACGGGTCTTGAGATAATCATCGCGAATCTCCTCGGGAATTCGTCTTTCGTACGATTCGAGAATACCGGGATTGACTTTGCCACCACGTTGCATTCGGTAGAGAATTGTTGACCAGGCGAAAATTTCGCGACCATAGCGCGACCAATACTGTTTCTCTTCCGTATTGTCGTAGTTGTCGGAGATCCGCATGACGCTGGCTTGTGCGTAGATCTTGGGAGATCGACGACCGGGAGTCTTCCACTTCTTGATGTTGGCAAGCCGCTTGGAAAGCAACTTCGGCGGATCGTCGCAACGTCTCGAGGTAATCAAACCTCCATACAAGAGGCTATCCAGCGCGACTATTACAACGTCGGGTTGATTCTTTTCAATGGTCGAATTGACCCAGGAAAACAGCGAATCGGTTTGTGCTGCATGGAATAGAGAACCCATCAACGACCGCGGAGGCGAGATAACCTCGATACCGGCGCAACTGGCGAGCATCGAAGGAAAAACATAGGTTATGGGTCTGTCGTCCAGAGGTATTAAGAGTGCTCTCATGTGTCGCTTGTTAGGTGAGTATTAACCAGTAATGGGAGAAACTCTTACGGCTGTCCGGTGTCCAGGGAAGACCCACCCTTCGACCGTCGCTGGTTCATCGGGATAGCGGCTTCCGGAACGAATCG
The DNA here is from genome assembly GCA_964436185.1 of uncultured Candidatus Obscuribacterales bacterium. Classification (GTDB taxonomy): domain Bacteria; phylum Cyanobacteriota; class Vampirovibrionia; order Obscuribacterales; family Obscuribacteraceae; genus CAYTDR01. The sequence continues at coordinate 8,682 of CAYTDR010000188.1, forward strand.
CACCCCTCGTTTAGCCTGAATCGGTGCGGCTGCTACCTCCACCCCGTTATCTCTGACTGTTGCGCCTGCGGCAGAGACGGGTCTGGCGATCGCCGCATCACTTAAATCATCCATGGACCAAACTGCTGCCTCAAAGAAGAGCTTCTCTCCGATCAGGTCACCTTGAATGGGCGTTCCTATAACAAGCTCCACCACCCCGGATGCCGGGATCTTTCCAACTGCTACGACGAGTCTGTCGGCGCCAAGCTTGAGCTCGTGACCGTTGATAGGCTGCGCCCCTTTGTTGCTCTCGGCCATGGCGATAGCTACCTTGGAACCCGCCTTTCCTTCTACGGTAAATCTGGCCGGCTCGCCAAGTTGAGGCCTCTCAGGCATATAGAGCTTGGGTGGGATCAGACGGGTGGATAAAGAATTGCGACCCAGTCGACGAGAAAGAGCCGACCCACTATTGCCGCCAGGGTTGAGACTGATGGCTCCCAGCGACAGCTGGTTCTCCGCTACATCATCGGCCACCCCTGCCGCCTTAGCGCCAAAGGGAGTCTTCATCGTTCGCAAAAGATTGGGCGGACCATATTGCTCAAGCGCGGATACAGCCGCACACGTCGATGCGGCGATGACAATGGCTATTGGCAACTTCACTCTTTTGGCAATTCGTTTCAAGTTCATGCGGATTCTTCTACTGCGGCTGCCTGACGACGGTCGACAGGCGGTTGTTCCAAATTAAGGTGACGAGATTGAGCAGCCGTCGTGCTTTGATAAAACGGGATGACACTCCATACCTTGTGGAGTGTATGCTTAAGGATAGGCTAAATACTACCATTAGGAATATTGACTGAGAACCGGCAAAGTCGACTTGAATACAGACAGTCATGATTCGATAGCCCGACCCGATGGAGCGTATCCTCCACCCCCGCTCGTGCGCCGCGAGGATGTCATGAACTGGTTGAGAGACCAGGTACCGCTCGTTCAGTGCTTTTTCGTCGCCCTCAGCGCACACGTCGTCTTATTGCCTATCATGTGGATAATGGGGTGGGCTCTTCCCTGGCCAAAACCCCCTGTGATCACGACAGTCATTGAATATGACTTGAGCGATTGGCCGCGGCAGGCAAAACCGAAAAAAGTTTTTGAACTTGTTGATCCGGACAACCAATAAGCGCCCGATATGTACTTCCGCTATCGATTCAGTCCGAGTTGCATATTCGACTGCTTAAATTTTGAACTTTTTGCAGGTCTCGTACGTATATATTAACAGGCGAACATTTCAATCCTTTGCACCGCATTGGCAAGCCCGGCGCTATGCGATCGTTCTTCGATCGCATATGCATTAATACCATCAATCGAGTGAAGCCCTTTCAAGAGCATACCCAAGTTATTGCAGTATGCTTTCGTAACTGACAATTACTAGTACTCATGGTTTGAAGAAGAACCTTTGAAATGTTTGCTTTGACGATTCATGGAGTACAAGATGCGCGGTCGCATTTCCATTTTTTTATGGAGTCGACGCGACGTCCGCATCAGCTTGGCTATCGAGGATTGAGACATGTATAGACCGCAAGTTAGTAACGTGGCACGGCCATTTACCCCAAATGCTCGGCACGAAAAAGTCTGGATTTTTCCGGAACAAGCTGACGTGCCTGCAGACGTGATCAAAGTTGCTCTCGGTTCACCGGTGATTGGCGAGCTCCTGGTGCGTCGTGGAATTACCACCGCTGAGCAGGCAAGGCAATTTCTCGACGAGACATCGTACGAGCCGACGCCCCCGTCAGAACTGCCCGACATGTCCAAAGCGGTAGAACGCATTGTCACGGCAATTCGAGAAAAACAAAGCATCATCATATATGGTGACTATGACGTCGACGGTGTCACTGGAACCTCAGTGCTGCTTTCGGTTCTTCGTCGTCTGGGCGCCAACGTCGATTACTACATTCCCAACCGTGTCTCAGAGGGATACGGGCTGAACTTGAAAGCCATAAGCGTACTGGTGAGCAGGAAAAAGGCAAAGCTAATCATTACCTGTGACTGTGGAGTCAGCAACTT